>JANNWK010000831.1:0-9420 GCA_031408355.1 Myxococcales bacterium | reverse complement strand
GTTTCTCTCGAGTAACCAGGGCCCTCCCACTACAACCCGAGGCGGAGGGTGTCAAGGAGGTCCGTGGGGCCCAAAGGCGGCCCGCCACACCGCGCGTCAAGCGGGCTCCACGACGCCAGACCGGACAGCGGTTTTGGGGCTTTCCCGTCAGTGTCGTTGCCTTGCGCGGCCAGCGGATTCTGGGTATAGCCGCGGGCCCAAGGCGACCCCCACCCATGTTTTCCCTTCAGAACATTCCTCCTGCTCCGGGCCGCCAGGGGTCGGAAGCCGCGCCCTCGCAGCCTGATCCGGGCGGAGCCCCTCCGCCCCCCGCGGATCCCGGCATCTTCGGTTACCTGCCACTGCTGCTCGTCGCGGTGATGATTCCCCTCTTGCTGTTTTCGCAGCGCTCGCAGTCCAAGAAGCAGGCCGCCGTCATCTCGGCACTGGCCAAGGGCGACCGCGTGCTCCTTCAAGGGGGTCTGGTGGGCAAGCTCGTCGAGGTCGGCGATCGTTACGCCAAGGTGGAGATTTCGTCCGGAGTGAAGGTTGACGTTCTCAAGACCGCGTTGCTCGGCAAGGACTCGCCCGAAACAGCGGCGCAGGCCGAGAAGAGGTGAGTCGTGGGGATTGAGAAAGTACTTACGGCGAGCCTTGGTGTTTTCGCGCTGCTGCTGCTGCTGACGGGGCTTGTGAGCCGGGGCCGCCGCGTGTCGACTTGGATCGGGTCCGTGGCGGCGGGGTCGGCTGCGCTAGCGGCCTACCACAACGCATTCTGGCCCATGATTGTCATGGGCATGTTTGCGCTCACGGCGGCATTTGCGGCCCTCGACTTGGTGGATCTCGGCTGGCGGCTGCGCTTCTCCATGGCGGCGTCTGCAGCCGGGCTCGCCTTCCTGTCCCTGTGGCCTACCTTGCCTGGCCTGACAGGCGGCAGAATCGCCTGCCCGGCTTACGTGCAGGAACACGTCTCGTTCCGGCTTGTCGCGGGGCTGGATTTGCGCGGCGGTTTGAGGCTCGTTTACACGGTCGACGTCGACGAAGCCATCAAGGACAAGCGCGACAATTACTACGAGGACATGCGGCGCGAGGCTACCAAGCTGTTCGGCCTCCACCAGGGCGACGACGCCCCCTCCGACGAGATCTACGCCAAACTTCGTGACAAGGTCGAGATCGACGCGCCACGCCGCTTCGCCAACGTGATTCAAGTCAAGGTGAAGGAGGGGACGGATCCCACCAAGCTGGATGATCGGTTTCTCGAGAAATTTCGCGGCGAACTGTCATTCACGCGCACGCCCGATCAGCGTCAGTTGGAGTTCAAGATCCGCACCTCCGTTGAGACCCAGATCCGCGAACGCGCGGTCGGTCAGGCCAAGGAGATCATCGGGCGCCGCGTCGACGAGCTTGGTTTGCGTGAAGCTGCCGTGTCCACGCGCGACGAGGACATTATCGTCGAGGTGCCGGGTCAAGACGAGAAGAGCTTCTCGACCATCCGCGAGATCATCAGCCAAACGGCGCGTCTCGAGTTCAAGCTCCTCGACGACGACACGGACTTCTTCGGTGCGCTGAGCAAGACGCTCGCGCCCGAGAGCTTGCCCGACGGGCTAGAGTTTTATCAGGAGACGGTTTCGATCGGGATGGACGCGGAGGGTGACGCGCGCCGGCGCACCAACACCTACGCCTTCCTCAAGAAAGCCGACAAGGAGACATCGCAGCAGACCCTGCAGCGCTTCCGCGCCTGGGCGGCGGGGCTTGAGCTTCCTTCCGACCGCGAGCTCGGCTTTGAGATCGAGCGCCGGACGGTCGACGAGGTCACGTTGAAGCAGGAAGAAGCTGGCTTCCGTAGCTATTTCCTGAAGAGTCGCGCTGAGGTAACGGGTGACCAGATCCGCGACGCTGCGGCTCAGGCCGACCAAGGCCAGGGCACGTTGGGTGGTTGGAACGTGGCGCTCACCTTCAGCGACGCTGGGGGCAAGGCGTTCGAGCGTATCACCGGGGCCAACATCAAGCGGCGCTTCGCGATCATCCTGGACGGTCGCGTGGAGAGCGCGCCGGTCATCCAAAGCAAGATCGGCGGGGGTCACGCGCAAATCACGCTTGGCTCGAGCGATCCCGAGGCGCAGCTGCGGGACGCCAAGAAGCTTGAGCTGGTGCTGCGGTCCGGCGCCCTGCCGGCGCCCATCTCGCCCTCGAATGAGCAGCGCATTGGTCCGTCCCTCGGGCGAGATTCGATCGGTTTGGCGGTTCAAGGCGCCCTGGGCGGCACCACGTTGGTGCTGCTGTTCATGCTCGTCTATTACCGCCGTGCCGGCATGATCGCCAACATCGCGGTGGCTCTGAACTTGGTCTTGCAGCTCGCGGTGCTGGCGTCGTTCGGCGCCTCCATGACGCTTCCTGGGATCGCCGGGCTGGCGCTCACGGTCGGCATGTCGGTGGACAACAACGTGCTGATCAACGAGCGCATCCGCGAGGAAATTGCGCTTGGCAAGAGCATGCGCACGGCGGTCGAAGTGGGCTACCGACGGGCGCTGGCGGCGATCGTCGACGGCCACGTTACCACCGTAATCGCTGGCCTAGTGCTGGCGCAGTACGGAACCGGACCGCTCAAAGGTTTCGCAGTGACACTGATGGTCGGCGTCATCTGTAACGTGTTTACCGGCGTCGTCGTCACCCGGCTGATGTTCGACCTGTGGGTCCGCTGGATTGGCCGCAACGGCCAGTTGGACATGGGTTAGCGCCATGCGGTTATTCAAAGGCGACAAAGTTTATGACTTCATGGCGGTCCGGAAATACTGGATCACCATCAGTCTCTCGCTGACGCTGGGCTCGCTCGCGCTCTTGCTCTTCGGCAAGCCCAAGCTCGGTACGGACTTCCTGGGCGGCACCGAGGTGGAGGTCGCCTTCAAGCGAGCCGTCGAGCCCGGCGCCATCCGCGCAGCCGTGGAGGGCGCCGGGTTTTCCACGCCGACCGTGATCAAGGTGGACGACGCAAAGAACCCACACCGTTACATGGTGCGGGTTCACGAGGTGTCGACGATCGCGGCTGAAAAACAGAAGGAAATCGAGCGGGCACTGTGCGCTACCGGTGGTGATGCGGCTTGCACCGATGCGCGTAGGCCCACCGAGGTGAAGTTCAGCCCAGGTGGCGACAAGATCACGCTCCGCTATGGCAGCGCGCCCGAGCTCGACTTCGTCAAGGAGCGGATCTCCGGCGTCAAGCAAGTTGCGCTGCGCCCGGGCGACAACAACCCTTCGCTGCAGAACGTGCGAGAGAACAAGGTCGAGATCCAGCTGATGAGCAAGGGCGATCAGCTTATGGCTGGCCTGCGCAAGTCTTTGGGGGCCGCTGCGGTGCCCGAGCTGGCGCTGCGCACTGAGTGGATCGGCCCGCGCGCTGGGGCTCAGCTGCGCGACAGCGCCGTGAAGAGCATCGCCATCTCGATCATCTTCATCATGGCCTACATCGCGTTCCGCTTCGACCTTAGGTTCGCGCCGGGTTGCGTGGTCGCGCTGGTTCACGACGCGGTCGGCACGATTGGGATCATCGTCTTGCTCGGCAAGGAGATAAACCTGACGACCGTCGCGGCGGCGCTGACGATCATTGGCTACTCGGTGAACGACACCGTGATCGTGTACGACCGTGTGCGCGAGAACCTGGGCAAGCTGCGCGGCGCTACGTTCGTCCAGCTGATCAATATCAGCACCTCGGAGATGCTCGGGCGCACCATCCTTACGGCTTGCACGGTGCTTTTCAGTCTGCAGGGCCTGTTCATCTGGGGCACCGGCGAACTCAAGGATTTCGCCCTGACGCTGTCGATCGGCGTGGTGCTGGGCATGTATTCGTCGATCTACGTCGCGCTGCCGCTCACCGAGTGGTTTGAGAGTCACGTGTTCACGAAGCTGAAGAAGAAGAGCACCCGGGCGCCGGCCGTTTGAAGAGCCGTAGCCGCCGCTCATTGATTCGGCTCGTCGCGCGCCGCCCGGCCTGGCGGAGGTCGGTGGTGGTGGCGGCCGTGGAGGCGAGAGAGGTCGCCGACTGGTCGGTTGACACGCTCGGTTCCGTGCTTACCTTGCCTGCCATGGCTGGCCCGGCGCATGTGCTTTCTGTGAACGAGAAGCTGCCGCTTGCCCTGAGCCAGGAGCTCTGGGAGGCGCTCTCGCCCACTCAGCAGGCGCTGTTCCGTCGCGCCGATACACTGCTGGAGAGCTTCGCGCCCGAGTCGCCCAAGAGTCTGCAGGAGCTCGTCTTGTCCAGCGGCGTCGCGCCGAAGGACGTGCTTTCTGCCCTGCGCTTGCTGGACACCATGGCGCTCGTCAGCATCGAGTCTTCGGATCATGGCCCGATGTTTTCGCTCCGCGCCACGCCCGAGGAGCACTTGCGCATCAACGGCCCCGACAACAAGCCCCGCTGGGTGTTCATCGCCCGCCCCGTCGAGCCTCGCAACGTCGACCCTTCCACGCTGAACTAGCGCTTGTCCGAGGCCGAGTCGCTTCGCCCAGGGTTCCCAGAGCCGCCGTCGCTGCGAGCCGAGGCGCTGGCTCGGGCCGTGGGAGTGAGCGTCACCGTCGCGAGTTGGCTGGACCAACGGGGGCATACGGACGCTGAGGCCACGCGACGCTTCCTGAATCCTCGGCTGGCCGAGCTAACTCCGCCCGATGCCATGCTCGATCGCAAGGTCGCGGCGGTGCGCATTGGGCAAGCCGTGCGTGGGCGCGAGCGGATCGTCGTCTTCGGCGACTACGACTGTGATGGCATGACCTCGGCGGCGATCTTCTGCGAGGGCCTGCGGGCGCTGGGCGGCGATGTAGCGCCCGTCCTGGCGAGCCGCTTTGATGGCGGCTACGGCGTTTCGCAGGCCGCGCTCCGCCGCATGTTGGCGTTTCGGCCCGAGCTCGTGATCACTTGCGACTGCGGCTCGTCCGACCACGCGACCCTCGAGCAACTACGCCCGCTCGGTGTGGCCGTGGTGGTGGTGGATCACCATTTGGTGCCAGAGCAGCCTCTGCCGGTTCTGGCCTTCTTGAACCCGCACCGCCCCGAATGCGAGTTTCCCTACAAGGGGCTGGCGTCCTGTGGGCTCGCATTGTCGGTGCTGGCTGCCGTGCGCGCAGAGCTCGGGCAACCGCTCGACCTACGACCTCTGCTCGATCTCGTCGCCATTGGCACCATCGCCGATGTGGCGCCGTTGGATGGAGACAACCGGGCGCTCGTTCGCGCCGGCCTCAAAGTTCTGAGTGAAGCACGCAGGCCTGGCCTCAGGGCGCTGCTCGAGTTGGCCAAGATCGAGCCGGGGACGCCACTTTCAGCGGAGGACGTGGCATTTCGCCTGGCACCGCGGCTCAACGCTCCCGGGCGGCTGGGCGCGCCGGACCTCGCCGTGCAGCTACTGCTCAGCACGACCCCGGATTCCGCTCGCGCGCTTGCGGCGCAGGTTGAGCAGCGTCAAACCGAGCGAAGGGCCGTTCAGGACCGGATGCTGCAGGAGGCGCTTGAGGAAGTGAAGCGCGAGGGGTTTGGGGAGCGCGCGGCCATCGTGCTCGGTCGTGAGGGGTGGAATCATGGCATCGTTGGGATCGTGGCGGGGCGGCTGGCTTCTGAGCTGGGGAAGCCGACGGTCGTGATCGGTTTCGAAGCGGGCATCGGCCGCGGTTCGGTACGGGGGCCGCGCGGTGCGCGTCTGCACGACGCCGTGAGCGCCTGCGCTCCTGTGCTGCGCCGGTTTGGCGGACATCAGGCTGCGGCTGGCTTGGAGCTGGAGCTTGGCAGGCTCGGCGAGCTGCGCGAACGCTTCGAAAGTGCGTGCGCGGCGCAGCCTGCCCCCGAGACGCACGAGGTCGCTCGCGTTCGCCTGGCGCCGGGGGATGCGCTTTCTCGCGTTCTCGCCGATTTGGCCCAGCTTGAGCCCTGCGGCGAGCGCAATCCCGCGCCCGAGCTGGCGCTCTCGGGGCGCGTGCTGTCAGCGCGTGAAGTGACGGGCGGACACCTCAAGCTTGAGCTTGAGCTGCAGGGCGGAGAGCGCTTGGGCGCCTTTGGTATCAATATGGGTGGGCGCGCCGCTGGGCTCAGCGGCACCGTCGCCGTTTCCGGAAAGCTTCGCCCCGACCGCTACCGCGGAGGCGCTGCCATGGAACTCAAGCTCGAGAAGATTTGGGACTAACGGGGCCCTCGGGTCCACGTTCTAGCCTCGGATTAGGCTGGCTTGGTAGCGATGGTTGACGCAGAACGAGTCGAGAGTGAAGTAGCGCTTGGCAGATGGCGGTTTCTGGCTCCGAAGTGCTGATTGAGTTCAAAGGTGTGCGCAAGGCATTCGGCCCGAAGCTCATCTACGGTGGGCTCGACCTGGCCATCCGCAAGGGCGAGGTGCTCACGATCTGCGGCGGCTCAGGCGTCGGCAAGAGCGTATTGCTGAAGATGTTGATTGGCCTCTTGCCTGCGGATCGCGGCAGCATCGTGTTCGACGGCAAGGAAGTAACCCGAATGCGCGAAGGCGCGCTGGCGGTCGTTCGACAGCGTATCGCTATGTTGTTTCAGAGCGGCGCGCTCTTCGACTCGCTCTCGGTCGGGGACAACGTGGGCTATGGGCTGGACGAGCACTTTCGCAACAAGCTGACGCCCGTCGAGAGAGACGAGCGCGTTGCTTGGGCTCTCGGCCTGGTTGGTTTGACCGGGATTGAGGCGATGTGGCCTGCCGACTTGTCGGGCGGTATGCGCAAGCGCGTCGGGCTAGCCCGCGCCATAGCGGTGCGACCGGAGGTGCTACTCTACGACGAGCCGACGACCGGGCTGGACCCGATCAATACCGCGCGCGTCAACCACCTGATTGTGGGCCTTCAGGAGCGCTTGAACATCACCAGCATCGTCGTGACCCACGACATGAAGAGCGCGTTTACGGTCAGCGACCGCATCGCCATGGTGCATAGCGGCCGAGTTATCGCCTGCGCCTCCGTCGACGACTTCCGGGCATCCAGCGACCCGCGCGTGGCCGATTTCATCGAGGGTCGCGCCCCCGTCAACGAGAGCGTCGAGACGCTGCTCACTTCTTGAGCCGCGAGCGGAGCGGTCGGCCGCGTTCGGGGGGCCACCGGCGCGGATGGGCCCGTTGCCCGGGCTCGAATTTCCGGCTGCGAACGCTGATTTGCGGTGAGGCAGGGAAGTGGCAAACTCCGGTCCCCATGTCGGGCACGGGACTCTCAGCTTTGGCGGCACGCTAGATCATGGCTACCTCGCGCGAGCTCAAGGTGGGTGCGTTCACGCTCGCTGGCCTGGCGGCTGTTGGCTTGGTGGTCTTCCTGATTGGGGAAGAACGTAAGCTGTTTGAGTCCAAGCTCGAGTATCAGACGAGGTTCGAGGACGTGCAGGGCTTGCGTCGCGGTTCGCCCGTGCGAATGGGCGGCGTCGACATCGGCGCGGTCGTTGAGGTGGCCTACGGCCAGGTCGCCGAAGACAAGCGCATTCACGTCAAGATGGCGATCGTGAGGGACGAGTCCCGGCGGATCCGCGAGGACAGCCTGGCCAGCATCGAGGGCAAGGGGCTGCTCGGCGACAAGATGATCGTGATCACGGTCGGCAGCCAAGCCAAGTCGCAGATCCCGGTGGGCGGCGAGGTCCCTTCAAAGAGCGGCGACGACATCGCCCAGCTGATGGGAAAGCTCGGCACTATTTCGAAGCAAGTCGAGAAGGTCGTGACGAATCTGGATAAGGCGACCGGTTCGCTTGCCGACGACAAGTTGCACGAGGACTTGAAGAGCGGAGCCGCTTCCCTGAGCGGGATCCTCAAGGCCGTCGACTCTGGCGACGGCTATGTGACCCGGCTGCTGAAGAGCCCCGAGGAGTCGCAGCGCCTTTCGGCGGTCATGCAGAACCTGGAAACCGCTACGGCTCAGCTCAATCGCACAACGACCAGCATCAACGCTATTCTGGCTCGAGTAGAGCAGGGCCCTGGACTGGCGCACGAGTTGCTTTACGGCGAGGAGTCCTCGAAGGCGGTGGCGCAGTTCGGCGGGGCCGCCGATGAACTGCGCCTGACCCTGAAAGGGGTTCGCGAGGGCAACGGCGTGGCGCGCAGCCTCATCTACGGTGACGAGGGCTCACAGCAGATGATGAGCAACATCAACCAGATGAGCGCTGACCTGAAGCAGATCGTCGCTGACGTGAAGTCCGGGAAGGGCACGCTCGGCGCCTTGCTCGTCGACCCCTCCGTCTACGAAGACCTGAAGATGGTGCTGGGCAACGTGGAGCGCAACAAGGCGTTGCGTGCCCTCGTCCGTTACTCGATTCGCCGCGACGAAACCCAGCCGGGCGTCGAAGTGCGCGATCCCGCGCCTGCGACAGCCGGTTCCAAGAAGCTCGAAGGGGCCGAGAAGCTGTCCGTGGACGTTGGCGCCGGAAGCGCGCCGCCGCCGTAGGGCGCCTTGGGCTTTAGGTGCGCCGCAGCTCGGCCAGCGCGCGCGCAAAGTGCGCTGAGTGCTGAGCCAGCTTCTCCACGTAGGCTTGAACGTCGCGCTGGGCCTCTGGTCCGAGCTTCGCGTACGGGCTCACGTGCGCGTCGGGCACGTAGCGGAAGGTGAAGTTGATGCGGCGCGTTCGAAAGCCCGCCACTTCTGGCGGCAAGGACACGCCCTCGCGCTTGTCTACCCGCTGAACTCGGTGAAGGACGCGCTCCTTGAAGAAGCTGCCGCCAAAGATCTGCAGGCTGTTGTCGTCCAGCCACTGTGAGACCACGGGCGCCTCGCGCTCGCCGATACGCTGGGACTTCACAAACTGAAAGAGCGCGCGTTCGCCGATTGACAAGGACGCGACGGGCCCAGGCTCGAAGTCACGGTGCTCGCCGACGCGGGCCGTATCTAGCCAGCGGTCCTCTACCTGCCGAGCCCCGTAGAAGTTGACCAGGCAAGTGTTGAGCCGATAGCCCGCCGGAATATCCCTCGGCGGGAAGAGCTTGCTGATGCGCCGCTCGGTATCGGCGACCACGCGCGCCAGCACCGGCGGAAACGGCTCGGCGGCAACGCAGCGATCGACCGTGCCGCGCGGTGGCCGGTAGTAGTCGAGACAGGCGAACTGCCAGTTGCCCAGCCAGTACACGGGCCGCAGCAGCTCGCGCTGGGTCTGCCCAAGGGGCGGCTCGCGTAACGTCGAGTAGCGCTGCTCCCAGATGGGATGCAGCGTACCAAGCCACGCCAGTAACTGCTCCCGCTCTCGGGCCTTCAAATAGCCCGGAAAGTAATGGTGCCCCCGCGGATCGTGGAGCTCTCGAACGGCGATCGGGCTGGCCAAAATGCTGGGCAATTCGCTTACACGAGGCCTGGGCGAGCGGGAAGAGGACCTGGGCCTTGCCGAGCCAATCGAGCCGTTTTCTTGGGACCCAAGGAACGCTACCCGCCGGAGCTGCCCTCGCTATACTGGGTGGATGCGGTTTCTCGAGCGGCTTGGTCGCGCGATTC
>JANNWK010000830.1:0-4514 GCA_031408355.1 Myxococcales bacterium | reverse complement strand
GCGCGCTCGGCGGCCTCCGGGCTTGAGAAAACATAGGTCGACGAGCGAAAGACGGCGGGTCTCGCCGAACCGACCGACAGCCGCGGGTCAAAGCCACGCGTGAGCACGGCCGTCGGCGGACGCACGAGGTAGGGGATCTTCTCTTTGGCCATGCGTGCTCTGGTAAAGTGTAACACGGGCCGGAGCGGATACGGCTCAGCGCGGTGGCGGGGGCGGCGGCGCCGCACAACGCTGGTTGATGCAGCGCTGCTTCGAGCTGCAGCAATCGCCGGCAGTCCCGCAGCTCTCGTCCAGGTTCGAACAGGTATTGTCGGGCGGCGGCACACATTTGAGCAGCGGATTTCCCGACGCATCGCGGGCGGTCTCCCGGCAGAAACCAGCGCAGCACTCGGCGGCAGACTCGCACGCCTTGCCCTGCTTTTTGCACGGCTCAAGGGCGGCGAAGGCGCGCATGTTGCCTGCCGAAAGCTCCTGCCCCGGCAGGTAGAACGCCGGATGGCTGGGATCCACGCCGCCCTGGTGATCGAGATCGATCGCGGCCACCCAGATCTTCTTGCGCGGGCTCGGCGTCTCCGTCTCGCTGCCCTGCGGGATGCCCCAGATGTCGTCGCCCCGCGGCACGCTCCCGCCCGGCGCGATGGTATTGCCGTAGGTGCGACGGCTGGTGAAGAACACCCAGTAGTAGCCACCCACCGCTACGGGCAACACGCTCGGTTCGTAGTTCAGGTGCGCCTCTTGGGCCGCCCCGCCCGGCAAGTACAGGACACCGTTCTCGTCGTAGCCGTTCAAGGCGTCCAAGGCGCTTACCTGCTTCGTTTCGAGGTCGACCAAACGCAGATCGGCGAACTGTGCGCCGCCTTGGAAGCCTGCTGTGTCGAACGAATCACCGGCGTGAAACAGCACGCCCTTCGAGTCGGGCAGGAAGCTCGGCCAAGCCACCACCTTCTGGGGGTCGCTCACCACGTTCGACAGCTCAGCGAAGACCGGCGGGGTCTCTGCGGCATCGAAGCTCATCACTGACAGCACATGCCCCGCGGCGCTCGCGTCGTGATTGCTGAAGGCGACGCGCGAGCCGTCTGGGGAAAAATTCGGCGTCATCGCGAGCTTGATGGGGAAGCTCGGGGCCGGGACAGTCTGGCCCGTCGCGGTCGCAAGCAAACGCGTCAGCAGCTCTCCCTTCATCCCGCGCATTTTTGCGCCAGCGGCCGGAACACCACTCGTCAGCATCAGCGCCCCGTCAGGCGTCAAGCCGCCGAAGGCGTAGACGCGGCCGTCCGCCTGCTCGTTGCGGAGTGCGATACCGCCGTTGGCGGGCAGGTCATAGGAGCGACTCACCGCCGCATTGTCCCCGTCCCACTGCACGCCGGCGACCATCACGTTACCGTTCGCGCTCACGGAGTGGCAGACGGTGCAACCGCTTTGCAGCACCTCCGCACTTCCGCCGGGCTTGATGCGCATGATGGCCCCGTTGTTCCCGGCGAGCGGCGAGCGATAGGTATTGTAGTAGACGAGGCCCTTGAGGCTGCCCTGTGCGACAAGCCAACGCTGCTCGATGGGGCCCGTAACGCTCGCGCCGCTGCGCTTGCTCACGGCCACTTCGACCCACTCCGAAGGGCCCGCGGAGAGCGACGCGCCGCGCCAGACCTCCTCGGGCAGCGTGACGCGCGTGGGTCCGCTGCTTTCGGCGAAGGCTTCGTAGGAAAATGAGCTAGTCGTTAGCTTGATATAGCTGGCGGTCGCCGCTACCCCAGCCAGCTGGATGACCGGAGCCGCGAGGCCCCGCGGAAAGACCGTCTCGTCGTAGGGGTAGAGGAAGCGAAGGCCGGCGTCCGGCCCCAGTCCGTCGGGGCCGCCGCTGCCGCCCATGACCAGCTCGTCCTGTACGCTACGCGGCAGTCCGTCCGGATCGCGTACAATCGCCACGCTCACGCTGAGCGTGATCGAGGCGCTTTGGGAGCCGACCGTGGCGGTGATGGTGACTTCGCCGCCGACGAAGCCGTTGGCGCGGAACTCGCCGGCGTCATTGACCGAACCCACGCGCGTATCGTCGACGCTCCACACGACCTGGTTGGGCAGCGAGTCATCGTCGTAGCTGGCGCTGAGCTGCACCGAGTCCGGCTGACCTTCGACCACCAACTCCTCTCGCTCGGCCGTTACGCGGAGCACGAGTTCGGTGAGGCCGGCTCCCCCACTACCCGGCCCGCTCGTCTCGGACCCGCCCAGCCCAATCTCGATCCCGACGCCGCCGTCGCCGATGAGGGCCGCCCCGCCCGTCGCCCTGCCGCCGCCACCTCCGCTCGCTTCACCGACCACGAGCGGGTTGCCGTCCGAGCACGCCGCGGCGAGCGATGCCGCGAGCGCAAACAGGGGCGGGCCCCAGCGCCGGCGAACATCTAAGCGGGGGACAAGCTGAGGAGCGGGCATCTCCTCTACTCATGCGGCCAGCTCGTCTCGCCGTTTAACACCTACACTTGCCTACACCCTGGTTGGCGCGTCCGGACGGGGATCTGCAATCGGTTCCTGATTTACGTCGGTCATTCGCACATTTCCGCGTCATTCATCGATATATATTAAACGGAACCGGTTCCTTAAATCTTTCAAAACGAGGCTCGTTTAGTCTGGCACCTAGCTGGCCCATCTGCTTGAATTAGCGAGAAAGCAGCCGTGTCGAGCTCCTCGCACCGCTGCGACTCCGGAGAACCATGAAGTACGGTCATTTCGACGACAGCGCCCGCGAGTACGTGATCACCAATCCCAAGACACCGGTCAAGTGGATCAACTACGTCGGGTCGCTCGGCTTCGGAGGGTTCGTGGACCACACGGGGGGCCTATTGCTCTGCAAGGGCGATCCGGCGCTCAACCGCATCACAAAGTACATCCCCCAGCTCCCCAGCTCGCAGCTGAAGGGGCACACGCTGTACTTGCGTCTGAAGTCTGCCACGGGCTACCGCACCGTCTCGCCGTTCTTCGTGCCGACGCTCGATACTCTCACTCACTACGAGTGCCGTGTCGGGCTCGGCTATAGCCGCTACGTCTGCGAGATCGCTGGCGTCCGCGCCGAAATAACTCTGTTCGTGCCCACAGGCTCGGACGTGCTGGTGGAGGACGTGAGGCTCACCAATATCTCCGAAGCCGAGCTCGATTTGGATGCTGTCCCACTCTTTGAGTACACGCATTTCGACGCGCTCAAGCAATTCACCAACGCCGATTGGGTGCCGCAAACCATGCAAAGCGTCAGCCACGACGCGGGGGGCGGCCGCAAGCTCCTAGGCCAGTTCGCGTTCATGAACCGCGACCTCCGGCAGAACTACCTAACGGCGACCCTGCCCGCGTCGTCATTCGAGACGTGTCGCGCGAGGTTCCTGGGCGACAACGAATACGGCACCTACGCGGACCCGCTCGGCCTCAAACAGCCCGAGCTGTCCAACTTTCTGGCGCTGCGCGGGGACAACCTGGGCGTGCTCCTACTCCCGATCGGCAAGCTCGCGCCTGGTGCATCGCGGCGTTTTCGCGTGCTTCTGACCCAACAAGACGGCTTGCGCCCCGAGAGCCTGCAGCGCGCGCAGGCGGCCTTCGCGGCCTTCGAAACGGACGCGCAAACGGACGCTGCGCTCGCCAGCATGCGCCGCTACTGGGACGACTACCTCGGCAAGCTTCAGGTAAAGACGCCGTCGGCCAGTCTGGACAGCATGGTCAACATCCACAATCCGCGCCAGTGCTACATGACCAAGCACTGGTCGCGCGACTTGTCCTTGTACCAGCTGGGCTTCGGCGGGCGAGGCATCGGCTTTCGAGACAGCTCACAGGATGTCATGGGCGTGCTGGCGTCGATGCCGAGCGAGGCGCGCGGGCTACTGGAGAAGCTGCTCAGCGTGCAAAATCCGGACGGCTCGGCTATGCACCAGTTCTTCGCCTCCACGATGGTGGCCAACGAGGGCGACTCGCGCGAGCACCCGGATCGACCCAACTACTACGCTGACGATCAGCTCTGGATCGTGCTGGCGGTCTGCGCCTACCTCAAGGAAACCGGAGATCTCGAGTTTCTGAAGCAGCCCGTGCCGTTCTATGACAAGGAGCTTGAGGTCTCGGTCCGCGAGCACGGCAGCGTACTTGAGCACCTCAAGCGCGCGGTCGGGTTCACGCGCAAAGACGTGGGCGCACATGGCCTACCGCTGCTGGGATTCGCCGACTGGAACGACACCGTCAACCTCAAGCTTGGCGCCGAGAGCCTGTTCGTGGCCAATCTCTACGGCAAGGCCCTGCTGGAGCTGATCGAACTATTGCGCGTGCTGAACGACGACACCCAGGCGGACAAGTACGCCCGGGACTACGAGGAAATGCGCACCCGCGTCAACGAATTCGCCTGGGATGGTGAATGGTACGTGCGCTATTTCGACCACGATGGCAGCGCCATCGGCAGCCACAAGAACGCTCAGGGAAAAATCTGGACGAACGGACAGAGCTGGCCGGTCATCTCGGGCTTCGCCACCCCCGAGCGCGCGCACCAGGCGCTC
>JANNWK010000829.1:0-3388 GCA_031408355.1 Myxococcales bacterium | reverse complement strand
GGTCGGAGCGTTCCGGAACACCTACGGGGGGCTCGGTCAGTACGGCGCAGGTCAATACAACGCCGCGATTATCGGGTCACCTTTCGGCGTCGGCGAGACGCTGAGCGCCGGTTACGCGCTGTCGGATAGCTTCTCATTGATTCTAGAGCACGGCCTGACCGGTCGTCTGAGCAAGGCGGCTGTCGGCGCCGGCCCGAGCGCGAACGACCACGCGCCGAGCGCCTCACGCCCCTCGAGCTTCGTTCACCACGCCCATGCCGGTTTCTCCTTGACCGGGGAGGTTCCGGTGCAGGGCGGCCTTCACTACATTTCCAACTGGGCGCAGGACGAACGCGACCAGCTGAACGATCCGAAGACGCCGTTCCTCGACGAGGGGAACCGACCCGACCCGCGCATGGACGTGTTCGGCGCGGATCTGCGCTTGATCAATGGATATCTGGGTAACGGAGCGCTGGCCGTGTCCTACGCGGACGCCAAGTACGCGGATCTGCTCACCGGGCTCAATTACTATGGCGCGGACTCGGGCGAGCAACTGACGCGCCGACTGCTCGGGCAACAAGGCGGGGGCACCGGCACGTTGCTGATAGTCGGGGCGGAGTACAACTTTAGTTGGGGCAAGTTCCTCTGGTACCCGGAGGCCTTCTGGGGCGAGGGCCCTGATCTCGTCAACAGCGTGTTCGCCAACGCTGGCAGCATCAATAGCGAGGATCCGAGCTTCGACGGGCGAGTCTTCTACAAGTTCGGTAGCGAAGCCACCTATCGCATGCTGCCTTGGCTCGCTGTGTCCGGGCGCTACGACCACGTGGCTCCGAACTCCGATGACGCGCAGGAAACCTTCGACGTCATCAGCCCCAAGCTGATATTTCGCAGCAACTGGAATAGCCACGAGCACGTGGCGCTCAGCTACACGCGCTGGTTCTACGGCGAGCGGACGCATGGCGAAGCTCCCAATGATTACTCGCACGAAGAACTCGACGACCAGATGTTCGCTCTCAACTTCGGGATGTGGTGGTGAAGAACATGATCCAGCAATTGAGCTTCGTTTGCGGTTGCCGCTGGAGTTTACTCGGCGTCCTAGCGGGAGCTTCGCTGCTTGTTTCCGGCAGGGCAGACGCTCAGGAGCCATCGCCGCCGAAAGCGCCCGATGCGGCCACGGACGTGGGTTTAGGGATTGCCCCGGGCTCGCCGCAGGTGGGCACCCTGCCCGGCGGCATCGCTCCGGCCTACGGCGCTCGATCCGCCGACGAACAAGACTACCGCTTCGACTATCACGGAGTTTTGAGCATGCCACTGCGCGTGGGCCTAAATACGCGTCGCGGTAGCGTCACCACCGAGCAAAAGAAGTCCGTGATCCACGCGCCGCCCACGGTGCCGGACTACCTCGACTCCTTCAACTACACGGGCGTCGTGCCTCAGCCGTACGCGCAGCTCTCGTTCTCCTACGGTAACTCGGTCGTGACCGGCACGGCCGCCATCGTGGCGCGCACGGCCAGCACCGCAGCGAGCTTCTTCGAGCCGCCGCTCCAGTCCGGTATCACGGACGCGTTCGTCTCGTTCAACCTGCCGAACTTGGCCAAGAGCGCGCAGATCGAGATCAATGTTGGCGCCTTTTCGAACGCATATGGCGCGATGGGCGAGTACGATCTTGGTCGCTACGGAACGCCGCTGCTCAATCGCACCAATGGGGTGGGGGAGAACATCGTGGCCCGCTTCGCGTTCGGCGACTGGGTCCTCGATGTTGAACAGGGCGTCCAGACCCAGTTCGACAAGGCGCCGGTCGGTATCGTTTCTGACGGAGCCAACGGCTTCGCCGATCCGAATGCCGGCACGGGCCTGGTGCACCATGAGCACTTAGGCATTGGCTATCGGCGACAGCTCACGCTCGGCCTCCACTACATGCAGGCCTGGAGCCAAGACGACCGCGCGGCGCAGGCGCTCGCTCCCGACGGCACCATCACGACGCTCGGCGCTGATCTGCGCTTCTCGGCCAGCCACCTGGGTCACCTCTACATCGGGGCCGCCTACACCGACGCAGAGAAGTCGTTGTCAGTGGGGCGTATCGTCGAGCTGCTCAATACCGAGGGGGGAGCGGGCCTCAGGCGCAACTACCTGGGTCCGGGCAGCGACGGCACCGGTCAGCTGCTCACGCTGGGCGCGCAATACGACTTGAGCTTGGCGCACCTTTTGCTTCATCCGCGCACGTTCGACGGCAAATCACACGATCTTATCTTGTCCCTGTTTGGCATACTCACCAACGTGTCGAGCCAGGACAAGTCCAAGCACGTGGGCAGCGGAGAATCCCTGTATGACGGCGTGCACATGCTCAAGCTGGGCGGCGAGGGGGCCTATACTCTGACTTCTTGGCTGGCGCTGGCGGGGCGGGTTGACCACGTGAGACCGACGAGCGCGAACGCCGAACGCTCGTTCTCGATTCTCTCCCCACGCGTGATCTTTCGCAGCGACTGGCAGTCGCGAGATCAGGTGGTGCTGCAGTACTCGCACTTCCTCTACGGCGCGGACCCGCTCGTGCGCAGCGGCTACCCGCTGGTAGACGACCCCTCCATCGAGAACCCCGACGAGAGCATGTTGTCCCTCTCCGCCAGCATGTGGTGGTAGGCCGAAGGCGGGCCCGAGCGGCGTTCTGGTCCGAACCCGAAATTTGCCAGGGAGCCCCAGAACCTGGGTTAACTTGCGGGGGTGCGGCAGAGCAAGACGACGGCGCCTCAGCGTCTTAGAACGGGCGCGCTGCTGCTGGCGATCGTGGCCGCGGGGCTCAGCCTTTCGCCGCGCCCGGCGGCAGCTCATTTGCGCAGTCGCAGCTATTGCACCGTGGAGACGGTGACGGGTGGGCTCGACATGAGCCTGCAGCTGCCGATCGAGCACGTCGCCGAAGCGGTCGGCTTGGATCCGAAACAACCCGACGAAGCCGCCCTCCTGGCGGCCGGACCGCAGCTCGTTCGCCAAGTTGAGGCTGACGTGCGAGCCGCCACCGCCGCCGGGGCGTGCGAAGTGGAGACCCGCGGGCCCCGCCTGATCGGAGGGGGCGCGAGTGAACGGCAAGTCGTGGTCGAGATGCGCTTCACTTGCCCGCCGGGACCGGTGACGCTGACGAACCGCTTTGGAGCTGAGCTCGATCCGCTGGCCGAAACGCTGTGTGCGGTGGACGGCGAAGCCCGGGTCTTTCGGGCTGGCGCGTACGAAAAGGGCGTGGGCTCGCCGCCGCGGCTCGTCGAGGTGCTGGGGCATTTCGTCAAGCTTGGCGTCGAGCACGTGCTCACCGGCATCGACCACGTGCTGTTCCTGCTGTCACTCGTCCTGGGAGCGTGCGGCGCGGCGGGGGACGCTCCGGGCCGTGCCGTGCTGCGCCGAGTGGTCTGGCTGGTGACGG
>JANNWK010000828.1:0-5397 GCA_031408355.1 Myxococcales bacterium | reverse complement strand
CTTGGCCTCGGCGATCCGCTTGGCCGCTTCGAAAAGCTCGGAGACGTGCGACTGACCCATGTCGAGCCGCGCCGCGTAGCTGCTGAACGTCGCGTCGCTCAGCGACAGCGTCTCGCGCAGGCGCTGCGCGTTCGAGGGCACGTCGATGCTTAGCGCGCGGAGGGTCTGGTCGAGCTGCTCGGGGCTCAACTTGCGCAGCCGCTTGCTCGGTAGGCATTCTGCGCTTGGGCCCGTTTCGGGCGAGCCGTCGAGGCCGGCCGAGCCCGCGCTGCCAGCCGGAGCCAAGGGGCTCGGCCCGGTCCGGTCATCCGCGCTTCCCGAGCCAACGAGGGACGCCTCGCAGGCTCCGAGACCCAGAGTGAGCAGCAGTATCGACAGGGTGTTTTGCTGGTTCATCGGCTCACTCCGCTAAGCAGCAGCAAGTCGCGTGCCCGACGCGCGAAGGGTCTTGGACCCAGGGATTGGGCGCTTGTTTAGCGAAACTTGGCGGGTCGGGGCGCGCGGTCCACCGTGCCGTTCTGCACAGCTGTGCGGAGCTGCACAGGGAGATGCCACCCGAGCATGACACGAGTCTAGTGCAGCAACTGGGCAGGGTCCGTGGCCTCGCTGACGTCGAGCAAGTATTCGCTCGAAGCGGACGGCGCTGCGCTCGCTGCACGCGACGAGCCCGCCGGCGCCGTCTTGCCACGCCCGTAGCCTCCGAGCGCGATGATGGTCGCCAGCACTATCGCCGCGATACCGCCAAGCACGAAGGCAGTGGCGGCGGTGACGCTGAAATGGTCACGTGCCGACATGCTGGCCTAGATTCGTCTCCATCCACTTGGCCCCAAAGCTGACGAGATCCTTGGCGTCGATGAGCTCGCTACGAGCCTGGCCCACGCGCCCGGCAAGATGCCTGCCCAGCGTGAGGTAGGCCTGCAAGATCAGCGCGAAATAGTCCTCGCCGTCCCAGGCCACGATACCGTTGGCGTCGTCCAGGCACTCGACGAACACGTGCCGCGGACCATTCGGGCCGTGAACCAAATAGTCCCAGCGCGTCCGGCGCTTGTCGGGGACATGCGCCAGGTACTCGGCGTAGTGCAGCACGGTCGTCGTGTCCGGACTTGCTCCGATCCGCAGCACTCGCCCGCCCTCGGCGCACAGCTTCTCGAGCGGCGAGCCAGGGCCGTAGTAGTCGTTGTGCGGTTGATCGCGCAGCAGCTCGGCGGCCCGCGCCCCCCACGCCGCGAAACGACCGCTCGGGTTCGTCGACACCAGCGTGCCGGGTCGCTGTCGAAACGCTTCCGCGACCCAGCCCACCTCGGGTAGCGCGGGTGCCGTGCCGGGATCGTACGGAGTCGCACTCTCCGCTCGGCGGGCTCGCTCGGCAATCGGGTGCTCGTTCAGCCACTCGCTCGGTGAATCGGTTCCGAGGACCATCAACAGCGTCCCGCTCGGGCCGAGCACCCCCGTGATCGCATCGAGCAAGCGCTCCGCGCCCTGCTCGACGCCTTGACTTCGAGCACACCCGACGGCCCGGAGCGACGCATGAAGCATCAGGATTTTTCCGCCCCGCACCCCGAGCGTCTTCAAGTCATCGGCGAGAGCCATCGGCCGTCAGTATATAGCCATGGGCTGGCGTCGGTCGGCGCGCAGGGCAAGCGGGTCGAGCATTGGGGCGACTTCTCCTCCAGCGCCGCCGATGAGCACGCTCGTCACTTCCGTCAGCTTCCCAGTCCCTTTGCCAGAGGCTTTCGGCGGCGGTTAGCTGACCGCCACGAGCCCTCGTTCGTAGGCACTGCAGCTTTCCACCGTGGTTTACCTGATACCGAACACTCGGGGCCCGCCCGCGTCAGAGTGATCGATGGCGAGCGCGTACTTTGAAGGATTGTCGGGGCAGCGTGTATAAACAGCGCCATGCAAGCGGGTATCGTACCGGTGCTGCTCCTGACGTTGGGCGCTAGCTATCTGGTGGGCTGCACCCCACCCGAGCCGGCAGCCGCGGCTCGCCACAGCGAAGCTAAGGACGTGAGTCAGGCCGAACGGGACCAGCGCGCGCTCGAGGGTCGGCGTCTCAAGCTGCAGAAGCAGGTGCTGAGCGAGCTGCGCAAGCTGCGCGAGAGCCGGCAGGCCTCCACTAGCGGCGCCGAGGCCGTGCACGAGGAGGAGCCGGCTTCGCCTGCCGACTCCGAGTGGCTGCTGTTCGGTGGCGCCAGTCACGACGTGTTTCTCGGTTGCTTGTGCGACGAGAGCCGTCCCGATTCGATCTTCAACAGGACCGGTGAGCACGGCTCCGATGACTCGCCTGTCGGCATTCGCAACAAGTTTGCGCCGTACGGTTCGAACTACGAAGACACCTCGGCCTGCAATGCCGCGGCCACGCATCCGCCGCTGGTTCTGGCGTCGGATGGCAAGTCGCTGGGGCTTCTGACCACAAATCCTTCGCTCAAACGCCGCATCACGACACCCGCGGTGACGGACTGGCTCGCTCGCATGTGCGGGGTCTGAAGCCGCGCAGCCGGAGGCGCGCCTTAGACGAGCCCTGCCAAGGGCCCCGTGCAGAACTTCGGAGCGCCAAAGGTGGTGTCAGCGACGCCCATCGCGTTCAGCAAAGAAACGAGCAGGTTGTTGTTGGGGGCGCTCTCGTACTTCAGATAGCGACCCATTCGGAAATGGCCGGCGCCGCCTCCGAGCAGAAAATACGGAATGTCCTTGAGCGTATGGTTGCCCTGGCCGATCGCCGAACCAAACAAGATCACTGAATGATCGAGCGCCGTCCCGTTGCCCTCGGGAATGGCCTCTAGCCGATCAGCGAGCGCCGCGGCTTGTTCCACGTACCAAGTGCTCACCTTGATAAGGTCGGCGCGGTTATCCGGCGTCAGGTCGTAGTGCGACATCGAGTGGTGATCTTTGGAGGTTTCGTCGGGATTGCTGTCCACGCCGAGCGGTCCGAAGCCCAACCAGCCGTAGGTATTCAGGCCCCCGGTCGCACCTTCCGTGCGCGGGACATAGGTCGCGACTCGACTCAGATCGCAGCTGACCGCCAGGGCGAGCACGTCAAACATCTCGCTGGTCATCGCGGGTAGCTTGGCGGTGAGGTCGTCCGTTTCACCCGGGCTGAGGTTGCCCGGTTGGCACTGTGTCGCCCTTTCCAGGCGCTGCTCGACCTCGCGCAGAGCATCGAGATGTGCCTGCAGCCGCTGCCGATCTGTCGCGCCCAGTCGCTCCCAAAGTGCTTGCCCGTCCCTGAGCGCTCCATCCAACATGCTCTTGCGGCGCGCGCGGACCCGGGCAAGGTCGGCACCCGTTGTGCCAGCGAAGAGCTGGGCGAACAGCTGCTTGGCCGTCAAGGTCTTGGGCAAGGGCATACGCGCGCCGGCGAAAGAAATGGTCGCGGTCCCGCTCGCGCTGGGGTGCGTGCCGAGCACCAGTGAGCGAAACGGCGGGGCCCCGGCGGCGTTCTCGGCGATCTTTTGGCCTAGGTATTGATCGATGGAGACGCCGTTGGCCAGCATGCTGCCCTCGGTCTCGCCGACACTGGGGTGCCCCGTGAGCATCGCACCCATGCCGCCAAAATGAGGACTATCGAAGCTAGACTCGCTGCCAGCTGCGTTGTCGATGCCCTTGAAGATCAGCAACGAATTGCGGTGCCTTTCGAGGGCCGCGTGCATGACCCCAAGCTTGAAGTCGCTCTCGCCTCCGGTTGGAAACCAGACGTCTGGAATGGTGCCATTGGGCATATACAGCGTGAAGAGGCGCTTCGGAAAGCCGTCTGCGGTCACGCCCACCGGGCTTGCCACGGCCTGACGAACGCCACCCAAGGCGTCGACGCTCACTCGCGTCCCGTCTGGCCTTGAGCAACCCATGACCTCTAGCCAAGGCAAGGCAATCGCAACGCCGCAGGCTCCGCGGAGCACGCTTCGGCGATCCATCCACTTGCTCTTCATAGGGCACCTCGGCAAATCATTCGGCGAACCGGCTGGTAAAATCCTCGACCGCGACCATGGCGAGCAGGAGGTCTTCGAGCCGATGCCCCGAGGCGTCGAAGGCCTGACCCAACTCGGCCAGGGCGGCCACGTCCGCGTCGGTTTCGAAGCGACCGTTCCCGAAGCGAAACCAGTGTCGGACCAGGCACGAACGTGCCATTTCGCTCTCGGCGAGGCGCGCTGAAAGTCCAACGGCATCGGCGAAAGCGCCATCGACGTCGGTGCCGCTCAGCGTCCCCTGCACATCGATGGCCGCGCCGAGTGCGTCGACGCTGCGGGTAGCGCCCAGCGCGTCGTAGCTGGCAAAACTCCAGCCGACGCCATTGAGCGCCGTGTGACAAGCCGTGCACGGGGCCACGCCCGTCAAGTGTTCGAAGCGTTCACGCTCGCTGCTACCCGGAGTGCCTTCCGGCACGACTTGTGGAGCCTCGGGCGGCGGAGGTGGCGTTGGGCTACACAGAATTCGCCCCAGCACGAATGCGGCGCGCTTCATCGGTTTCGGGTTGTCGTTCGAGGTGAGCGCCATGAAGCTGGCCTGCGTCAGCAGGCCCGAGCGTGCTCGGGGATCGAGGTCCGTGCGGACCAGCTCACTGCCGAGCTGCGCCACACCGTACAGCGGTGCCAATCGCGCATCGACATAGCTGTGGTGCACTCGAAACATGTCGCTGCTGTCGGCACGGCTCCACACCAGGTCGGCCAGGAAGGTTTCGGTTTCGGCGCGCATGGAAGCTGCCAGCTCCCGGCTCCACGTGGGCAAGCCCTTGGACATCGTCTCAAGTCCAGAGAGCCCCAACCAGCCGGCGTGAAACTGAGCGAGGTTACTGCTCGCTCCCTCCGTCGGCTTGCCGTCGGCCGCCCGCAGCAGTCGCTTGGCTTGCGCTTGCCGCTCGGACACCGCCTGCAGCGCTCCGCGTTCGGCGGCCTCCAGCAAGGCTGGGTCCGGTATCGAGCCGAGCAGGAGTCGGGAGATTCGCGACGCCACCTCGAACTGGGTCAGCGCCACGCGCCCACCCGGCCGCGGCGCGGTATCCGGCACACCGAGCTCGACCCAGTACAGAAAGCTCGGCGAAATGAGGATACGACCGAGCGCGAACTCGAGACCTGTCTTGATACCCCCGGCGACCTGCCCTTCCTGGAAAGTGGTCGCGAGATCGGCGAGCTCCGCGTCGGACAGCGGGCGGCGGTAGGCGCGCTTGCCAAAAGCGGGCAAAGCCTGCAGGGCGCAAGCCTCGGTGAGCTGCGCCAGCTCACACCCAAAAACGCGCCTCAGGTTCGCGTCGCTCGTCGCCTCTGCCGCCAACAGTTCGGCAGCCTGCAGGTACTGCTCGACGAGCGGCGCCGAGACCGTGAGGTTGCTCACGTCGTTGTCGAAGGTGCCGTCGCGCTGCTGAGGCATGAAGGCTTCGCCCGGACCGAGAGCCGTTCCGAGCAG
>JANNWK010000827.1:0-3281 GCA_031408355.1 Myxococcales bacterium | reverse complement strand
CCTTGCTGGCCGCCACGACGATGTCGATATCCGCCTTGGCGGTCTGCTCGAACGTGGGCAGCGCGATCATCTCGCCGTCGACGCGCGCAACGCGCATGCCGGCGATCGGGCCGTGCCATGGGATGTCCGAAATGTGCAGCGCAGCGCTGGCGGCCGAGATGGCCAGCACATCCGTCTGGTTCTCCTTGTCTGCCGACATCACGGTCGCGATGATCTGCGTGTCCTTCTTGTACCCCTCAGGGAACAGGGGACGCAGTGGACGATCCATCAAGCGGCACGACAGCACTTCGGAGTCGCGGAGGCGCGCCTCTCGCTTGAAGAAGCCGCCCGGGATCTTGCCGGCTGCGTAGGTCTTCTCGACGTACTCGCAGGTGAGCGGGAAAAAATCGAGGCCCGGACGGTCACCGGTAGAGACGGCAGTGACCAGCACCACGCTCTCGCCGTAGGTGACCAGCACTGCGCCGTGAGCCAACTTTGCGAGTCGACCCGTTTCCAAAGTGAGCTCGCGCCCACCAACCATCACAGATTCACGTACGAACATGTTGCACCCTCCAGACGGGATTGCCGCTTCCGTGCGGCGAAACGCCGGGAAAGCGGGCCTTCGGCTTCAGCCTCGATTCCTGGAGCGTTGCTCAAATACGGCAGCGCACCACGAAGCGAAGTTGAAGTCCCGGAGGGCCCGCGCCCGGAAAATTCACGAAGCGAGCGCGAACCTACTTACGTAGGCTGAGTGCGCCAACGACCTTACGGTAACGGTCAACGTTGGAGCGCTTCAAATAATCAAGCAGGCGGCGACGCTGACCCACCAGCTTCAGCAAGCCACGACGCGAGTGATGGTCCTTCTTGTGCACTTTGAAGTGCTCGGTCAGGTACTCGATACGCTGGCTCAGCAGGGCGATCTGCACCTCAGGCGAACCGGTGTCGGTCTCGTGAGTGCGGAACTTGGTGATGGTGGACGTCTTGGCCTCGGGCGCGAGGGGCATAGTTTCCTTTCGATTTCCTTTTTGAGCGCGCGAGTATACGCACGGGGCCCGGCCGGTCAACCGCGACGCGACGAGATGTTCAGTATCGGCTCTAGGGCCTGAAGCGCAGCGGATATCCTGGGTCTTCCGGCAACTTGCCGTCGACCCGGAGCACCCGGACCTCGTTTGAGAGCTGACCGGGACGAAGGTAGCCGATGGCGCCCGGCAGCTTCTCTACGACGCGGCGCAGCGTGGATAGGCTCTCAACGGTCCGGGGTGGGCCGCTGCCCCCGCGGATCCGGCGATCGATCCAGAAGCGCCCTACCCCGTCCGCATCCATGCTCGACACGAGCCTGTCGAAACCGACGCGATCCGGACTCTTCGGCGGATGGTTGAGCGGAATCAAGCGGTTGCCCTGCTCGTCGGTGACGCGCTCGCTCAGGAAAGCGCGCCTCAGATCCGCCAACGAGATTTGGTGGAGCTTGCTAGTGGGAGCCACGATGACCGCCAACGCAAGCTCGCTTCCCGCGAGCACCGGACGGGGAGCGCCCAGCACCAAGGCGGCTACGACGAGCCCGAGCGGCGCGAACAGCCCAAACGCCCCGCGCCGTCTCATCAGAAGGCCCACGCTACTTGGGAGCCGAAGTAGGGCATGTTATCGGCGCCTAGACCTGTACTGCCGGTACCATCGAACGTGGCGAAAGCGAGCTCGGCCTTCAGTACCACGCTGGGCGTCGGCCTCAGGTTGATGCCGCCCGACCAAGCGTACACGGGCGGCGCCAGATCACTGTTGGTGTAGCTGGCGTGCTCGAACATTGCGTACGGCATCAGGTTGAGCCAGGGCGTGCGGTAGCCGACCAGGCCGTAGGCGCCGATCCGGCGATAGTCGGCGGCGAACGCTGGGCGGGGATCGAAGCCGAGCGTGGCCGGACGATGCGCGTCGTCATACGCGCCGTCATTGAGCATCAACTCGGTTTGAAGATGCCAGTCTTTCCACAGAAACCTGGCGTCTGCGCCGAGGCTCAGCTCCTCGTAGGCTGAGTCGACGGTGCGATAGATGGCGACGGTGGGGGCGCTGCTGGCGCCGTCGATGCGATAGCGCTTCGTGGAGGCGGTGTAGCGACCACGATAGGCGTCGACGCCCAGCGTGAGGTTGCCGAGCGCCGTAGTTTCGACAAACAGGCGTCCGCCGACCGCCTTGTTGGTGTCGAGATCGCGCACCATGTCAAAGGGGCCGCGACCGTTCGAAAGCGTGAGAACGTAGCCAAGAGCCGTCGAGTCGACGAAATACTTGCCGTGCGCCATCAGGCCGGCCTGCTTCTCTGGAAAGATCTGGTCGCTGATCGGAAACGGTTTATGAACCGTGATGATCGTGGGTGAGCCGTGGTCGTCGTTCCAATAGCCGTAGGGCGTGAACCAGCTGCCGGCGCGAAGGCTCAAGAAGTCGAACGGCTGGTACTCGATCCAGATGCGCTGGATCTCGATGCCTCCCCACGAATACGCCCGGCTCAGCTCGGCGTAGTCGGTTACGTTGGTGTCTACTGGCAGAAAGGTTCCGTCCTTCTGGTGGTCCTCCTCTCCCAACGGAGAGTAGGTAAAACGGACCTCCGCCAAACTGCGCCAGTTGTCGCCGAGCGTCGAGTTTAGGTAGAGATTGAGGTGCCCGGCGTAGAAGCTTGGATAGGCCGCCACGAACTGGCGCAGGATGTTCTTGCTCGAGCCGAGGAAGTGCAGGTAGCTGAAGTCGGCGAAGCCGTAGAGTTCGAGCTTCGGTCCGTCGCCAGCGAGCAGCATGCCGCCCCCCTCGCCTTCCATCGAGAACGGGTCGCCCGCACTGCTTTCGGGAAGCGGCGACGCCGGGGCGGGTTCCGGAGCGGTCGGGGCGCGAGCGGGCTCCGGGCGCGCGCCCGCGTCGCTCTCCACCGGCGCTGGGGTTTCAGGCGGCGAAGGAGTAGCGGGCGTCAATGGTGGCGCCGCATCGGGCGGAGCCGCCGGCTGGGCTGCCGCGTTGCTCGAGACGATCCCGAGGGCGACCGCCCAGGAGCCAAGTCGCCAGCTCCTGGTGTTCATGTCGGCCCCAGCACGCTGCCAGGCGCGGTGCAGGCGTCCGCCGGCACGCAAATCGGGCTAAAGAATACGAAGTCGCAACAGACCTCACCTTCGAAGCAAACATCTGCACTCGTGGCCGAACACGCGACCAGGCACTGGTTCGACTGCAGCGTCTCGCAGAAGGTCGCCTCGCCCGCCGCGCAGTCGCCGTCGCTCTCGCACGGCTCGCCGTAGCCCGTGGGCGGACGCCTGCAGTAGTTGCCCTCCGTC
>JANNWK010000826.1:0-5603 GCA_031408355.1 Myxococcales bacterium | reverse complement strand
GGTCATGACCTGCCGCGTCGCTTTAATCAGCTACCGTCGTTGCCTGGAACCTGATCAGTGTGAGCACCCTGCCCCCCCCAACGATTACAACTGCCTCGAGGAGCTTGTCTTCGTCAACTCACCGGAGACTACGGAACTCAGCGAGTGTCTCAGGCCGTGCAGGGAGGACTGCAAGAACTCGAGCCTGGCCTCCGTCTGCCAGATGTATTGCGTCTGCATGGCGCTGAACTGCCCAAGCAAGCTGCAGAGCGACTGCGTGGCGACCTGCGAGGCCTTGCCGTTTGAGGACGTCGCCTGCCGGCTCGACCATTGCGGCTTTGCCGCTGGTACGGGGCGGGAAGCCTCGCACTGCGACCACGCCGTTGGCAGGGGATTTTGTCCCCAAAGCTCCGCGGCGACCTATTGCAGCGACGTAAACAAGAAGGCCTCAGGTTGGCTCTGCGAGAAGAACGCCGATTGTTGCAGCGAAGACTGCAGCGAGGACAAGGAGGTCTGCAACTGAGGCACGCGTCGCATGCGCCGCTCACGGCCTGCAGAAATCGAAGTCTACCGAATCCCCGCTCGCGTTGACGCCGGGCAGCGCCTCCGGGGCAGCGCTTTCATCGATTGAAAGCAGGAACGCGATGAGCGCCCGGCGATGGTTCTGGATCAGCAGCGGATCGGTCAAGAACGAGGGATCAATAGCGCGATGGTGTCCGGCGAAAACGTCGTCGAAAAGTTCCTCGAGCGTGCGCGCGTTGCCAGCGTGAAAATAGGGGGCCCCGAGGGAAAGACCGAAGAGCGACGGAATACTGAAGCCCGACGCGCCTTGTCCCAGCGTCTTCCCGTCCTGGCGGTACTCCAGGAGCGGCGGCGCACCCTCTGGCACGATACCCGTAAATACAGTGGGAAGTATGGGCTCGGCGGCTGCGGGCTGCGGGGGAAACGTGCCGACCGCGCGCAGCGCGCAGGCCAGTTGATCGCCGCCCCACACGGCCGGATCGTAGGCGAACGCGATCGCCGCGGCATCGGTTGCGTCGACGGGGGCGAAGCGTCGATAGAGCGCGGAGCCCGTCGCGGCAGCCGGCGGATTGAGCGAACGCAGGCTCACGTCCACTTCGTAGCGCGTCTCGCGCAGCGCGCCGAGCGCGGGGCGAGCGGCGGGCTTCGTGTACGGCAACAGGCCGTTGGCCGCTTCGCCCGGGGTGTAGAAGAGGGTCGATAGGGTCCAGCTGGGACCCGCGTGACAGGCGGCGCAGGCTCGCGCGAACATGACGCGACCCGCCGCCAAGTCATCCTGTGACAACTCCGTGGGCCGTTGGGGTGCTCTCAGGGAGCGGATGAAGTCGTCGATATGATTCCAATCGCTGCTCCCACTCGAATCGCAGACCGCATCCTCCGACGCGCACGACCTGCCGGAGACGATCGTCGCGAGCGCCCCGTTCAGGCCATTCTGTAGGAATGAAGTCGGCTTCGGTGCCTGGCACGGCGAAGTCCCGGCGCCTGCCGGCGTGCTGCCGTCATAGAGCAAACGGCAGTCCGCGGTGATCGGGTCCGCGTACTTCCAGACCACGCCACCAACGCCGCCACTCACCCCGCGCGCAATGGCCTCCACATCGTGAACCTCGTCGACGTTCGCCCCCCAAAGCAGCAGGCGCCGGGTGCGAGCGCTCAGCTCTGGCGCCTTGTCGTAGGTTCCGGCGGTCGAAAGGGTCCGGCGCGGACCACGCGCAAAGGACCAGGTCACGCCGTCGCTCTGCCCACCCGGATGGCAGCCCTCGCACGAGCTCCAGGCCTGGCCCTTGTGCGACCAAGCGTCGAGGCCCGTGACAAACACCTTGCGGCCCTCGTTCGCCGACGAATCCAGGGTAGCGACCGCGTGGGGCGTGTTCGGCGCCGTTTTAACCACTGTCACCTGCTCCGAGGCCACGTCGATGACAGAGAGCCGCTGCATCGCGTCGTTGACGGCGAGCGCGAAGGGCGGCTTCGAAATTCGAGACACGGCGATACCGACGGGCAAGCCGTGCACGGGGCCGACATCAATGTAACGCGCGCCCGGCGAGCCAATGCCCTGCAGTTGCCCCATGGAGTCGTAGTCCAGACGAAACACAGCGTCGGCGCCGAGCGCAGTCAGGTAGCCGCTGCCTGGGTCCTCAGGGCTGTCGGCCTGAAAGGCCAGATCATTGGGGATGAGCGGCATGCGTGCGCCCGCTTCGTCCTCCCCGCCGTCGTAGTAATCGGACAAGACGCGCGTGAGGAGCCGCCCCTCCTCCGGCCGCTCCAGGCCCGTCTCCGTGTCGACCACAAACACGGCCGGATGAAACAACGTCTTGAAGTTTTCGCTCGTCGCCTCGCCGGCGGCGTTCTTCGGACCCAGTGGTCCACGCGGCGAAGTGCACATCCCCGTCACGTGCAGGCGTCCTCGCATCAAGGCCGCCGCTTGAAGCTGATTTGGGAAGCAGCTCGTCATCCGCCCCTCGCCGTCGGCAAAGCCCGTCGCCTCCACGGGCGCGATCGGGATGGCATCGAGCACGGTCCCCGTGTCGACCTTCACTCGGTAGACAAAGCCCTGCCGGTTGCGATCGAGGTGCGACAAATCCGGCTGCTCCGCCACCCCAAGCAGCGCCTGCGAGAAGAACTCGGTCGCGTACAATATTTCATCTTCGTCGCTGCCGTCGCCCTTGTCGGTGATAGCCAGCGCGCGCGGATGAGCCAGGGCGGGGCGCGCCTGCAGGTCGCCCAGTACCCCTGTTTCGACAAGAGCTTGGTTCAGATTGAGCTTGGCTCGATGCTCGAAATCCGGTGCATCGATCATGCTGATCGTGCCTTCGCCGTGGTTTGCGACAAACAGCATCTGGCCGCTGGGGGAAATCGCGATGGCGCTCGGCTCCGAGCCCACAGCAACGCGCCGTTCCAGCTCCAGGCTCGGCGTACCGTGGAGTGAGGTGATCCGGACGACCGATTGCGACTGACGCAAGACCACGTAGGCCGTGTCGTCATCCCGCCCGATGACGGCAGCCCAGGGCTCCGAACCTTCGCCGGTGTCGAGCTCCACGCTGGCCGTGACCATGTCCTTGGCGCCGCGCTGCGGCTCGAGCGAGAACACCGTCACCACCCCCGCGCTGCGGTTGGCCACGACTGCGATGCGCTCGTCGCGACTCAGCGCCACGGCGCCGCCGCCGGTTCGAGCTACACGTTCGCCGGTCTGCTCGGTCTCACTCGCCCCACAGCCAGCAAGCCACAACGACAGCCCAAGCAGCCCAACCCGCAGAAGAAGATGACGCATCGCTCGCGGGCATCATCGCCGAAGTCCCTGGTTCAATCAATGGTGCGATCCGTAGCGCCGCAGCCTGCCCGACGCCTCGCACAGGTGTCCTGAATGCCGGACAGTTGTGTGCTCAACCGGGCAGCGTGGAAGAGGGCGGCACGCAGCCAACACCACTCGAATTCCGCAGCATGCGCGGCTTCCTCCACACACGCCGCTCACATCCGGAGAATGGCACGTAGCTTGCTGAGACGACCCACACCGCACGCGCAAAAAGGGGCGAGGCGGACCAGGAGCTTGCGATATGACTCAATGGAACTCGACTGGCAATGGGCGATGGCTCGGTGGCGCGGCCTTGGTGGCAGCGTTGGGATTCGCTGGCTGCGGCGATGACGGGGGTACCGAGGCTGGTCCTACGGGAGGCAGTGCCGGTAAGGGGGGCGCTGGCTCAGGCGGTACGTCCGCGGGCAAGGGCGGCAACGCTGGGACGCCGGGCAAAGGCGGCTCGGCGAACGTGGCCGGGGTCGGCGGTTCCGGAGGAGTCACGGGCGGGCAAGCGGGGTCGGCAGGCGAAGGCGGCGCCGCGCCGGAGGGTGGCGAAGGCGGCGCGGCGCCGGAGGGCGGTATGGGAGGCGAGGCGGGGAGTCCATTCCCTGAGCTCTCGCCGCTGCCCGCCGTTCCCGCCGATCCCACCAATCGCGTGGCCGACAGCGCCCTGGCGGCGACCTTCGGTCAGCGCCTCTTCTTCGACGAGAAGTTTTCCGGCGCCCTGAAGATCGACAGCGATCTAGGCACTACCGGGCAAACAGCGCGCGTGTCGTGCGCGAGCTGCCACGACACTTCGGCCCAGGGATACTTCGATGACACGCGCTCTGATCCAGCGACGGTTTCGATCGGCGTCGGCCTGCATACGCGGAACTCGCCAACGCTGGTAAACAGCTCGTTTTACACCTGGACGAACTGGGGTGGGCGCTTCTCCGCGCAGTGGGAGCTTCCGCTAGCGGTGGCCGAAAGCGGCGTGATCATGAGCGGCAATCGCTTGGCGCTGGCTCACCGCATCTTCGACGTCTACAAGGCCGACTATGAGGCGATCTTCGGCGCCCTCACGCCTGAGATCGGCAGCGATGCTGTCCGCTTTCCGCCTGCCGGTAAGCCGAAGCCCGTCACAGACCCCGTCACGCCCGACGGCGCGTGGGAAGGCATGACGGACCCAGACCGCGTGATCATCAACACCATCCTGGTCAACTACAGCAAATCGATCGCGGCCTACATGCGGCTGCTGGTGAGTCGTGAGGCGCCGTTCGATGCTTGGGTCGCGGGCGAGAGCGCGGCGATCGACGCCAGCGCCGAACGCGGCGCGTGGCTGTTCATCGGGAAGGCCGGCTGCGTCAGTTGTCACAGTGGCCCACACTTGTCGGACGGCGGCTTCCACGACCTCGGGGTGCCGCAGACGGGCGCCAACGTTCCAGCCACGGACGATGGCCGATTCAAGGACGTCCCAGCGCTACTCGGCAGCCCCTTCAATCGCAACGGCGCCTACAGCGACAAGAAGGATACGGGCCTCCTGGACGGTCTGACCAACCCAATGCCCGACTCCGCCAAGGGCGCGTTCCGCACGCCCAGCTTGCGCGGCGTCGATCTCACGGCCCCCTACATGCACTCGGGTCAACTGGCCACGCTCGAAGCCGTCGTCGATTTCTACGACGCCGGAGGTGGCGTCACGGCCGACGACCTCGAGCCGCTCAACCTAACGAGCGGTGAAAAGGCCGATTTGGTCGCCTTCATGAAGACGCTCACGGGCAAGCCCGTACCGGCCGCCCTGCGACTGGACACCGCCGCTCCCTAGGCTAAGGCTAGGAGTAGGCGTGAGCGAGTGTCGATGTCGTTGAGACTGAAGCCCGAAGGCCAGCCTGTACCGGTGCGCGTGCATGACTTCATCGACGATGCGCTCGGCAGGGTCACCGCCAAGCTCGATACCCGTCAGTACCCCACTGGAATAAAGGTCTCGAATGCCGAAATGGACATGCTCCGGATTACCCGCAACGACTTCCATGGCGAGTGGAACTACACGCTCCATCCGAGGCGAGAGTGGAGCCACGATCAGGTTGTTTCCGCTCAAGGCCCAACTTCGTGGCGTGCCCAAAGCCTTCGTGCGAGCCGTGCGGTTCACACTCACACTCGGATCCTCTCGACCTCTACCTCGCGCCGGGTCAGCGTCGCTGGGGTCGTTCAGAAGGATTCCCCATTGGCGGCGGGCTTGGGTGGTGCGTCAATAGGCTGATGGCGAGATGGCGAGTGAATGTTGCGGCGGTCGTGCTTGGGACCGCGAGTTTTGCTTGTCGGGCGAGCGAGGGCGTTG
>JANNWK010000825.1:0-3007 GCA_031408355.1 Myxococcales bacterium | reverse complement strand
ACCTCGCTCAGGTACTGCCAGATGGGCGACATAGGCAGGCTCTTGTGTTGACGCCCAAGATCGTAGGAGTACTTGACGTCCCAGCCCGTGACTGGCTTGCCGTCACTGAAGCGGGCAGCAGCGTTCAGCGTCACCTCGATGCTCGCCTCGCCTTGCTTGTACGACTCCGCGAGCAACGGCTCCATCTTGCCTGTCAGGGGGTTGTAGAGCAGCAGCGTCTCGTACATCAGGTTCAGCCCGTTGACGGGCCAATCCGGACTGCTGGAGAGCGGATTGAACGAGGAGGGCTCGCCCCATTGGCGGCCCGCGACGTACAACGTCTCGCTCCGGGGTAGCCCGCTCGTGTCCTTCTGACCGGAGCGCTTGCAGCCGCTCGCCGCTGTGCCTAACGCGACAGCGACCAGCAATAGCGCCGTTAACTTCTTGGAACGTTCTCGGATCCTCATGATGGGGCTTGCCTGCTCTCTGGCTCAGGCCCTGTACCTCAGCTTAGTTCTGACCGGAACCAGTTCCACATACAAGGGCGGATGCAAGGTAACTTGCGGCCAGCCGAATAAAAAGGACAATACGTGGGGACTTGGGGCCCGCGTGGGGCGAAAAATCAGCTCAAGCGGGCATGTCCAGAGGCGCCCGGCGTGATCACAGCCAGAGCGTCTGCGAGCTCAGGATCCGATAATTCTGACCCGCGGAAACCGGGCCCAGGACCTCGGTGTAGTCGTACTCGCCGGCCGGGTACTGGCCCGTGGCGTCCGTGCCCTGCGTGCTTAGGAGCCAGGTATTGCCAACCGCATTGACGAAGCTCGAGCCGTCCACGACGAGCGCTGCGAAGGCGTTGCCTGTCCCAGGGTTCTGCAGCACGTTCAGGCCGGGTTGGGCGACGCTGCCGAGATCGAAGACGGCGGCGACGCTGCCGCCCAGGTGAAGGCCGTGTCCGCCGTTGCCCAGCACCTTGACGCCGCGAAGCGTGACGCGGACCGGTCGGGCCGTTTCCGTCGCTGAATCGAAGCCGCGGCCCAGATTGTCCGAAAGGGAGCCGCCGGTCATGTGGAGCGAGCTACCGCTGGTCAGGTCGGTACCGCTGAACAGAATGCCGGCCAGGGTGTTGCCCGTGACTTCGGTGTTCAGCAGTGTGACGGCCGCTTGGGCCAGCGCCTCCGCCTTGAGTCCGACCGCGTTGCCGCGAAGCTGCGAGTCGGTGAGGGACACAGTTTGGACGAGGGAGTCGGGATCGCTCTTGCCCTCGAGTCCGATGCCAAGGCCGGCGCTGCTGTCGAGGGTACTGCCGGTGACCGTGACCTTGGGCTCACCCCAGCCTACGTGGACCACGCCTGTGCTGCCGCAGTCGTCGACGAGCACGTCGGTCAGGCTCAGCACGGCGCGGGTGGGGCTGTCGCTGGTGTTGGCGAGGTGGACCACCCAGTCGAGCTGGCAGCTCCGGACCGTCAAGCCCGAGAGGCTTATCTGGCTGTCGCCGGCGGATGCTAGGAAGAGGCTGCCGGCGCTGGGGCCTTCGATGAGACCGCCGTTCAATTCTAGGGTTCCACCCGGCAGAACCTGCACCAGCCGCCCGCCGCCGGTCTCGAAATACCACGGCGTTTCAGGGCTCTCGGCGTCCATGACCACGCGCCCTGCGTCCGACACCACGATCGCGGCGTCGCTGCCGCTCGCATCCGTGTGCGCACCGAAGCTCGTGCGGGTGAGGTGCACGGTGCCTGCGCTCACCGTAAGCAGGTTCACGGCGTCTTCGAGGCGTAGGCCGTCGACCGTTCCGTCGCCTTCGAAGCTGATGCTGCCGTTCGCGCCTACCAAGGTGGCTTGCCCCGGGTTCACGGCGATGAGTGCGGAGCCGTCCGGGACCTCGACCAGGTAGTCGACGACATGCTTGCCGTCGAGCAGCCCAATGCCTTCGCCACGCTGCACGAGCGCGATGGCCGGCGTCAGCGTGGCGAACGGCTTGGCTTCGCTGCCGTCCCCTTTCAGATCGCTTCCGGTCGGGCTGACGAACGCGACCAGCGTGATTTCGGCTTCCGCGCCGCCCGCGCCGCCCGCGCCGCCGCTCTGTGCCTGCCCCGCCTGCCCCGAGCCCGCGTCAACGCCTGCCAGGCCGCCTTCGGCGGGGACTCCGCCCGCGCCGCCGGCGGCCTCGCTTCCGGCCTCGCCTCCTGCGGTGTCAGCCTTGCCGCCGCTTCCGGCCTTCGGAACGCCACCGCCTGTGCCGAGCGGCGCGCCTCGGGGGTCGTCGCTACCGCAGGCCACAGCGGCGGTCGTGACGAAGGCCAACCCGGCGACTAGCAGCGAACCTCGAAGCTTGGGCATGCTGCCGGGCATTGTCCCTCGCGGCGCTTGCGCGTCAAACTTTGTCCGGCAAGGCGCCGGGTTGCCGCCATTCCGCCGCTTTGCTGAGGCTTTCGCGTTCAGGGATCCCTGGGCAGCATCCGGTACAGGCGACTCAGTGTTTCATCGGCTCGGTTGGCCACGTCGCTCTGGCAGCGTCCGAACGTGACGGCATAGACGAAGCCGTCCGTATGCTGTCGGAACGAGGAGGCGTTGTTGAGGTGCCCGAGCGGGGCGTCCAAGCTGGGAAAGCCATCGTCGTCGATGCGGCCGTGTCGGATGAAGCCAGCGCAGTAGTCGCCGAACAACATGCTGCCGCTTAGCTTGCCTCCGTAGCGATCTGGTTCATGCGCGGTGACTTCCGGGCCTACCCAGGCCACGCGCGCCAGGGTGGTCTCGGTTTCGGGATCGTCGGCGACGTAGTCAGGATCGGCGCTGTGGTCCCAATAGAAGCTCGGCGGCGTGGTGCCCGCGCAGTCGTCGCACGGGCCCTCGAACTCCGGCCAACCAAAATTCTCGAGCGGGCTCCGCACGATGTTGATCTCTTCGAAAAAGTCCGAGCCAACGTCGCCCACCCAATAGCGACCGCGCGCGTCGCGTGCGCCTCGAAAGGGTGAGCGCAGGCCCAGCGCGTAGACCTCCGGGCTGTCCCCAGCGCCGACCGGTGGCGGGT
>JANNWK010000824.1:0-6008 GCA_031408355.1 Myxococcales bacterium | reverse complement strand
CTGCTGCCCGCTTCAGTGACGGCAAGCCAGTCACGGGCTGGGACGTCAAGTACTCCTACGATCTTGGGCGTCAACACAAGAGCCTGCCTATGTCGCCCATCTGGCAGTACCTGAGCGAGGTACGGCTGCTGGATCAGCAAGGCAACCCCGTCGCCGACACACCGACGGATACCAAGGACTACCCACGCCGAGTCGAGTTCATCCTGGACAAGGCGCGGCTCAACCCGCTCGTGATGCTCGATGCGCTGCAGGACACGCGCATCGTGCCGCGCCACGTGATCGAGCCCTTGTTGGCCAAGGCCGGCAGCGTTGAAGAGTTCAGCAAGCTCAAGTTCGACAAGCAGCCGGTTGTGACCGGCCCCTACCAGCTCAAGCTGTTCAGCAGCGAGAAGATCGTCGTCGAAAGGCGCGCGGATTACTGGGGCAACGCCGCGCTTCACGGCGGCAAGTTGCCCGCGCCGAAATACGTGGCTCACCCCATCTACAAGAGCAACGATCACTTCAGCGTCGCGCTTCAGCAGGGTCGCCTGGACATGTCCTCCACCTTCGTGCCGCGGATTTGGCTGAAGCATAAGAAGGGCGTGCGCAGCTGGTTCGACGAGGCTCCGTACTTCCAAGCCGCAGCGATGCCACTCTTGTCCATCAACGTGAAGCACCCGCCGCTAGGCGACGTGGCGATGCGGCGTGCCATGGCCTTCGCCATCAACTACACGGACATTCGCGAGCTCGCCGTCTCTGGTTATAGCGAGCCGCTAAGGCCCGGGCTCATCCTGCCTTTCGGACTCGAAGCCAAGTACTACTCGGCGGAGGACGCCAAGCAGCACGGCGCCAGCTTCGATCCGGCGCGAGCACGGGCGGTGCTGAAGGAGGCCGGCTACAGCTCGGTCTTCAACGACAAGGGCGAGCTGGTCGAAACACGCGACAAGAGCGGCCGGCGCGTGCCCACCGTCTTCATCAAGTCACCCACCGGCTGGAGCGACTGGGAGTCGATCGTGCGCATCGCCGTGCGCGGCATGCGCGAGGCTGGCATCGACGCGCGCGAGCGCTTCGTGGACGCCAGCTTGTTCTGGAACGCCATGTTCCAAGGCGACTTCGACCTGATCATGAACACGCCCGCCTCGGCTCCGAGTCCGTCGAAGCCGTGGTCTCGTTTCGAGGCCATCATGACGACCCAGGATTTCGCGCCCGAGGGCGAGAAAATGTACAAGAACATGGGCCGCTTCAACGACCCCAAGGCGCCGGGCTACCTTCCGCGCATCGACGAGCTGCTCGCCCTCATCCCCACCCTGAAGGACGAGGCAGAGCTCATGCGCGCCTACCGAGAGCTCAACATCCTCTTCATGCAGCAGCAGCCCACGCTGCCGCTGGTCTATCGGCCCGACCAATTCTACGAATTTTCGACCCGGCACTGGAGCAACTTCGCGACCGCCAAGAACCCCTACCTGCCGCCGCAGATCCCCGGAGAGCGCCTCGGCACAGGCATGCTCTGGTCCATCGTCCCCGTGGGAGCCGAGCTCCCGGCCCGCTGAGGCAAGCCTAGCCATGTTGAAGAACTCTCCTGCCCTCAAGCACATCGTAAGCCGCGGCGGCTGGTACCTGGTCACGTTCCTGGTCGCGGTCACGGTCAACTTCTTCCTGCCGCGCCTGGGCGACGCGAACCCGGTCGACACCATCATGGCCAAGGTCAGCGCCGGCCTCGACACCAAGAGCGCGCGCGTCAAGGAAGAGGCCTACCTCAAGGAGTTCGGCTTGGTCGAAGTCGACGACCAGGGCAAGGTGAAGCGCGACCCACAGGGCAAGCCCATCCCCACCACCTTGGCTTCGCAGTTCATCAGCTACGTCGGGATGAGCGTGCAAGGGGATCTGGGCAGCTCCATCCTGCAGCACCCCAAGCGCGTAAGCGAGATCATCAAGACCGCGATCCCGTGGACGCTAGCGCTGCAGCTCCCCACCATCGTCTTCGGCTGGATCATCGGCAACGTGCTGGGGGCGCTGGCCGCCTACAAACGCGGGGTTTTCGACAAGGTCTTGTACCCGATGGCGCTTTTGACCAGCGCCGTGCCCGCGTTCTGCTTCGGGATCCTGCTGGTGTACTTCTTTGGTATCCGGCTCGAGTGGTTTCCGGCCGTCGGCGGCTACGACGAAGGGCTCACGCCGGAGTTCACGGTCGCCTTCCTGTCGAGCGCCGCCTACTACTACGTGCTGCCGTTCCTCTCGGTGTTCCTGCTGGTCGTGGGCGGCCAGGCCATCGGCATGCGCTCGATGTGCATCTACGAGCTGGGTACGGACTACGTGAAGTACGCCAAGCTGCTCGGTGTGAAGGAATCCAAGATCCTGTTTTATATGTTCCGCAACGCCATGTTGCCGCAGCTCACGGGCTTGGCCTTGGCGCTCGGCACCATGGTGGGCGGCGCCCTGATAGCCGAGATCATCTTCAGCTACCCCGGGCTGGGCATGACCATCCTGACGGCCATCCAAGGCAACGACTATCCGGTCATCACCGGCTGCACGCTCTTGGTCACCGTTACGGTGCTTGTCGCCAACTTCAGCGCCGACGTCCTGATAGGCCTGCTCGACCCGCGGATCCGCGTCGCGCCTTCCGGAGGCAAGTGAGATGAAGCTCTTCAAGAACCTGCTCAAGTCGCCCGGTTTCCTGCTGGGCGCCGGGCTCTTCTTGGCAACGCTCGCGTTGGCGTTGCTCGGCCCCGTCTTCATCAACGTCGACACGAAGACCCGCGTGGGCCTGGCCTTCATGCCGCCGTCCGCCCAAGCCCTGCTGGGAACCGACCACCTCGGCCTCGACATGGTGTCCTTGCTCATTCAGGGGCTCCGCAGCTCGCTCTACGTGGGCTTTGTCGCGGGGGTGGTGGCGACCGTGGTCGGCACCTTGATCGGCGTGTACGGCGGCTACAAAGGCGGGCTGATCGACGACATCCTGACCGTCGGCACCAACCTGTTCCTGGTCATCCCGAGCCTGATCGTGCTCATCCTGCTGAGCTCCAGCCTGGACGAGGGCCGGAGCCTGTCCTTGATAGCCTTGATCATCGGCTGCACCACCTGGACCTGGAGCGCGCGCGCCGTTCGAGCGCAGGCCTCGAGCTTGCGCGGCCGAGACCACGTGGCTTTGGCTCGCATCAACGGCTACGGCACGCTGGGGATTGTGATGTATCACATCCTCCCCTACCTGCTGTCCTACGTCTTCATGGTGTTCATTCTGCAGACGGCCACGGGCATTCTGTCGGAGGCCAGCATCAGCTTGCTCGGGCTGGGGCCGTACGACTCCATCTCGCTCGGAAAGATCCTGAACGAGGCCATCAGGAACGAGGCCCTCTCCGACGGGGCCTGGTGGGCATTCGCGCCCGCCATGGTGCTGATCACGGTCATCGTCTTCGCGCTCTACGTGCTCAACACCTCACTCGAAGGTGTCTTCAATCCCCGGCTGAGGAAGTGACCATGGTCGCCCCCATCTTCGAAATCGAGAACCTGCGCGCCCACTACCTCACGCGCTTTGGCCAAAAGATCCAAGCCGTTGACGGCGTTTCCTTCGCGCTCAAAGAGGGCGAGATCCTCGGTATCGCCGGGGAATCTGGCTGCGGCAAGACCACGCTGGTGAGCGCCTGCATGGGCCTGTACATCCCGCCGCTGCACCTAGGCTCGGGCGACGTGCGCGTCGACGGCAAGAGCATCATCGGCATGAACGTCGAGCGAAACCGCAAGGACGTGCTCGGCCGCCTCGTGTCGATGATCCCCCAGGGCGCGCTGAACTCGCTGAACCCGACCCGCAAGGTGAAGGATCTGGCCGCGGACATGATCCTGAGCCACGACGACAAGGCGGACAAGAAGGAGATCCAAGGCCGGCTCCGCGAGCGCTTCGAGAAGATCGGGCTAGACGCCGAGCTGGTCCTCAATTCGTACCCAGTTCAACTGCCGGCTGGCATGAAGCAGCGTGTCGTGATTGGCATCTCCACGCTGCTCAACCCGCGCGTCGTGATCGCCGACGAGCCCACCTCGGCCCTGGATGTGACGACCCAGAAGTCGGTGATCCGGCTGCTCTTCGAGCTGATGGACCAGCAAATCATCGGCAGCATGCTGTTTATCACCCATGAGCTGCCGCTGCTGCGCCACGTTTCAAACCGCATCGCCGTCATGTACGCGGGCGAGTTCGTCGAACTGGGCAGCACCGAGCAAGTGATCTTCGACTCGCGTATGCCGTACACGAAGGCCCTGATGGGCTCGATGCTCAGCGCGGAGCCAGGGCAGAAGAACAAGAAGCCTGTGTCCATCGAGGGCGCGCCGCCGAACCTAGCCTTCCCGATCAAGGGTTGCCGCTTCGCCGAGCGCTGCCCGGAAGCTCGCCCCGACTGCGCGGCAAACCAGCAGGCCATCCGCAGCGTCCAAGACCGAGAAGTAAGGTGCCAGTATGCCGAGTAATTCCAGCACGTTCGAGGCTCGCGGCTTGTCCTGCGCCTACGGCCACGGCAAGAAGGTGAAGCTGGCCGTCAACGACGTCTCCTTCGAAATTCGCGACAAGGAGATCGTCTCCATCGTGGGCCAGTCCGGCTGCGGCAAGACGGTGCTGGCCAAGATGCTCCTGCGACTGGAGACGCCAACCAGCGGCACGCTGCTCTACAACGGCAAGCCCATCGCTGCGGCCCAGGATCCGCGGGACCATTGGCGAAAAGTTCAGGCCGTCTTCCAAGACCCGTTCTCAGCGTTCAATCAGTTCTTCACCATTCGCGCCCAGCTCAAGAGCTCATTCAACCTGTTCGCACGAAAGCCGAGCGATCAGGAAATGGAGGAACGGGTTGACGCAGCGCTGCTCGCCGTGAACATCAAACCCCGGGAGATCGACGGCAAGTATCCGTTCGAGCTATCGGGCGGACAGATGCAGCGCATGCTTTTGGCGCGCATCTTCATCCTGAAGCCGCAGGTGCTGGTGGCCGACGAACCGACCAGCATGGTGGATGCCTGCAGTCGCGCCAGCATTCTCGACTACCTGATGAAGCTCAAGCAAGAGCTCGAAATGACCATCGTGTTCATCACCCACGACATCGGCCTGGCCTACTACGTGTCGGACAGGATCTTCATCATGCACGAGGGCAGGATCGTGGAGCAGGGCGTCCCCGACGACGTGACGCAGCGCCCGACCAGCCCGGCAACCCGGCAGCTGCTCGACGATATCCCGGACGTGCACCGGGAATGGATTCAGCGCAGCCCCGCCGCCTGAGCTACTGATACATCCGGCGAATCACGGTGCCTTCGCTGATGAAAATGTCACCGCTGCCCGGATCGAAGTGAAGATCGAAGGGCTTGTTGAACTCGGCCGCGCTGCCGAGGCCCTCCGCGTGGTTGGTGCAAGGGTCCACCGCTGTTCCGGCGATAGTCGTGACCACCGCGCCCGGCACCGTGATTCTGCGGATCACGCAGTTATCACTATCGGCAACAATCAGGTCCGTGCCGTCGAAGCTGATGCCGCGCGGGCGCTGCAGCCGTGCTGCCGTGCCCGTACCGTCCAGGAAGCCGCCGCTTGAACCCGCGAACGTGCTGACCGTATTGGTCTGCGAGCCACCGCCACCCAGCACGATCCGGCGAATTCGATGATTCTCGGTGTCGACCACGAATACATCCGTGCCATCGCTGCCCACTTTGCGCGCGCTTGAGAACTCAGCCACGTTCCCCGAACCATTGCTGGCGCCGGTGCCGTTGCCGCCCGCTATCAGGCTAGCGGCGCCCGTCGCGATATCGATCCGGCGCACGTCGTTGTTGTTGCTGAAGCCCTGCGACCCCTCCGTGATAAGCAGGTTCGAGCCCAGCAGGCCCATGCCGAGCATGTGGTTGTAGCGCGCGACGTTGGCGTTGCCCTGCAGGAATCCGGGAGTGCCGCTGCCACTCAAGGTGCGAACACTCATGTCGCTGAGGTCAAGCTCTCGAACCACGAAGGCGGTCGCGTCGTTGACCCACAGCTTGCCGCCACTCGTGACCATTCCGTCGATGGCGCCGAAGCGGGC
>JANNWK010000823.1:0-11674 GCA_031408355.1 Myxococcales bacterium | reverse complement strand
GTTCATGTCCCCAAGCACGAGAAGATCGTGGTCCCCGGTAGCTTTCCGCGTGTCGGCCAGCACGCCTTGCAGGGCCGCGAACGAGCGTTGGCGCAAGGCCAGGCTGCGCGGGTCCGACATGCTCTTGAAGTGGACGGAAATGACCTGAAGGTCGAGCCCTCCCGGAAAACGAAAGCGGCCACCGAAGCCAGGTCGGAGCTGGTCCTTGCAGGCCTCACCACTCGGATTCAGCGCCCCAACCGTGGCCAAGGCCTCGGCCTTCACGCGCGCCTCGTTCCAAATCAGCCCCACGTGCTGCGTGAGCCGCGTGCCGCAGTCGTCGAGACGACCCGCGAAGCCTGCGCCTGACAGGCGACTGAGCTCGCCGAGCAGCGTCGAAAATGCCTGCACAGCCCGAGCGGTTTGTTTGACCTCCTGCACGGCAACCACATCCACGTCGAGCCACCAAAGGATGCAAGATATCCAGCCCAGATCGGCGCCGCCCTGAAGCGAATTTTTCGGCTTGCCGTCGGGAAACCAATGCAGGTTCCAGCTGGCGAAGCGCGCCGTCCCCGGACGCCGCACCGGGCGTTCGCCGCTCGCCCAAAGCGCCGCGCACGCCGCGCTCGAAGTGAACGGATCCTGCCCTGAGCTCGGTGCAGCGCTCGCGGGGCCCTTCCTCGTGCTCGGCTTTGGCCGGACGTCCGCCGCCGCAGGCTGGGCCGACGGACGCTCCCGCTGATCCGCCGGCGCCCTGGCGAGCCCCCACCCGGCGAAGCCGAGCGCGAGGGTCACGGTCAGGGCCAGGGAGCTGCGGGTCAAGGCTCCTGGCTTATGCCCCGCCCAGCCGGTTTGGGCCAACCGGCCAGCACGACGGCGGGCCCGCGTAGCCCGTGGCCCCCAACCCCTTACCCCCCGTCCCCGGTTGAAACGGGGCTAGAGTAGACGGAGCGAGCAAGCTTTCACTGCAAAGGGTGAAGAAGCTTGCCGGGAGGTCGTACCTACACGCGCGGCCTCCTCGACGCAGATCGGGGACAAGGCTATCGTCGGCCCTGCTCGTGGTCCGCGCATGATTAACGCTTCCGCCCCAGCTCCTGTCGAAGTCGAGCAGCACCCGCTCCTCGGCACGACCCTGCGCGGCACCTATCGCGTGCTGCGGACGCTCGACCAAGGCGGCATGGGCATGGTCTTCGAGGCCGAGCACGTGCGACTGCGTCGCCGGGTCGCGGTGAAGGTGTTGGCTCAACACCTGGCCAAGGATGCCCACGCTCTGGCCCGCTTCAATCGCGAAGCCGAAATCATCTCGCAGCTGCAGCACCCCAACGTGGTCCAGGTGATGGATTTCGACACCACCGAGGCCGGCGAACCCTACCTGGTGATGGAGCTGCTGCAGGGTGAGAGCCTGGCCACGCGTCTCGATCGTGAGCGCTGCCTGCCCATCGCGGACGCCGTGCGCATCGCCGACCAAGTTTCGTCAGGGCTAGCCGCCGCCCACGCAGCCGAAATCGTTCACCGCGACCTGAAACCGGCCAATATCTTCCTCGTGGAAGTGCCGGGCCAGGGCACGTTGGTGAAGCTGCTCGACTTCGGTATCAGCAAGCGCACCGGCTCCAGCAAGGGCTTGACCGGCGAATACGATATTCTTGGGACGCCGGACTACATGGCGCCCGAGCAAGCGCTCGGCAAGACAGCTCACGTGGATCACCGCGGCGACCAGTACGCGTTGGCCGTCATCACGTACGAGATGTTGGCGGGCCGCACTCCCTTCGCCGGGGACGACGTGATGGACGTATTGCGCCAGGTCATCAGCAGCGAACCGCCGCCCATCGAACAGCTCGCGCCGCACGTGTCGGAAGGCCTCGGCGACGTGCTGCGCCGCGCCCTTTCCAAGGATCCGGAGCAACGCTTCCCCGGGATCACCGAGTTTTCGACAGCGCTGGTGCGCGCCTCGGGTTGTTCAGTCCCGCCGCCCCACGAGGCCACTGGCCCAACTGCGCCGCCACCCGCCGCTCCTCCAAGCCGGGGCCCGACGCCCGAGCCGCGCAGCCAACCCTATTCCCGCCAGCATACCGGGCTACGTGGGCGGACGCCCGCGAGCCCCACCGCCTCCACGCTAGCCAACACGTTTACCTTGAGCGACCTCGGGCGGGCCCTGGACCAGGCGCGCCAGGCGCAGGGCTTGGGGGACTCCGAGCTGGCCGTGAACAACGCCGAAACAGCGCTGCTCGTCGCCGACGCCCTAAATTCTCCTGAAGCGCGCAGCGTCGTCGAGCGCTCACTCACCCTGCTCAACAACATCTTCGAAGCGCGGCTCGGCTCACTTTCGCAGCGTTTGGTCGTGCTGACGCCCACCTCGAGCAAGCCGGTCCGCGTCTCCCCAGAACAAGCCTTCCTGCTCTCGCGCGTCGACGGCGGCGTAACGCTCGACGAGGCCCTCGACCTCTCGCCCCTGCCCCGTCAGAAGACGCTCCGTCTGCTGGTCGCCATGATGCGACAGGGCATGATCGCGGCCGAGTAGCGACAAGCGCGGCATGAAGCTGCCCCGCGCCGCGTTGACGCTTCTCGGAGCATGCGCTAGGGTTCGCTCGTCCCGATGTCGATCCATTGCGTCCTCGTCATGCTCCGTCGGAGCAGCAAGCCGGTCCTTACGGCTGCTGAGGGCGCTTTGTTCGTGAGCTGATAGCAGTCTCCCCCAACGCCCTCCCGCCGCAACGGCTGAGAGGGTGAGCTGTTTCGCTCCTCAGACGCCGCGGAGAGTGGGTCGAAAGTCCCCCATGTCGTCTGCAGCCCAACCCGAAGGGGTCGGCGAACCTCCCTTAATGACGCCCGCGTTTGCGCTCCTGCTGGGCGCACAACTCGCCTTCGGCTTCGCGTTCTCGACCTTCTTTCTGCTGCCCAAATACGTCATCACCGAGCTTTCCGGCAGCCCCAGCCAGGTCGGCCATGTGGTCGCGATAACGGTAGCGTGCTCGGTGCTTGCGGCGCCTGCCGCCGGCAGCTGGCTCGATCGCGGACCGCGGCGACCGCTCATCACGCTGGGCGCGCTGCTCACGGCGCTGACCTCCGCGGCCTGCCTCTTCGTCGACGAAATCGGGCTCTACCTGTACGCGGTGCGCGCCGTGCAAGGCGTCAGCTTCACGCTGTTCTTCATCGCCGCCGGCACGCTCGTCACCGATTTGGCGCCGCCGTCGCGACTCGGGCAGGCGCTCGGCTGGTTCGGTTCCGCGGCATTGGTCATGAACGCCGTCGCAGCCGTAGCCGCCGAGCACCTCGCCGAGCGCTACGGTTGGCACGCCGTCTTTGGCACCGCCGCCGCTTCTGCGACGCTCGCTACACTCTTGTCGCTCGGGCTACGCGAGTGCCGGACGCCGGCCGACGCCCGCGCCACGCCCCCCCTTGAGCCCAGCAGAGTTCCGAACCCGTTCGAAGGGCGGCCCGCGGTGCTTTGGGCGGCGGCGGCGGGCGGCGTTGCCTGCGGCGCGATGTTCACGTTCACCCAGCCGTTCGCACTATCCCTGGGAGACGCCGAGGTCAGCCCACTGTTCGTGGGCTACACGGCCAGTGCGCTCTTCATGCGCCTGGGCCTGGGCGGTCTGGCCGATCGCTTCGGCCGCGGCCGGGTGAGCAGCGCAGCGCTCGCATGCTACGCGCTCGTGCTGGTCCTAACGGCAGGCCTGTTCCGCGGGGGCCTGGGCTACATCGGCATCGGGCTGGGCCTGGCGCACGGCGTATTTTACCCATCGCTGAACGCGCTGGCACTGGAGCATGTGGCGCCGAGCCGGCGAGGCTCCGCCATGGCCTACTTCAACGCGGCCTTCAACGCGGGCACATTGGTCGTCACGTTCGGCTGCGGGCAGGTGGCCGAACGCTACGGCTACCGGAGCGTCTTTCTTCTGTCAGCGGCCGTCGCAGGCAGCGGAGCCCTCTTGCTTTGGAGCCAAGAACGGCGCAAAGCACGGTTCGCACGCCTCCCCGTTTAGCTGCGAGTCCCCATGCTGCTGGGCCTATTCCTCTTCACGTTCCTGGAAAGCATCGCCGCCACGCTCTTGCAGCGCGGACTGTACTTCTACACCCACGAAATCCTGGGCTTTGGCGAGACCCGGAACCTCTGGCTCGCGCTGGGCTTCGGGCTGGCCTACGTGACCGGCGCCTTCGCGAGTCACAAGGCAGCGTCCCGTCTCGGCGAACGCAGGCTACTGCTCGCCGCCGTTGCGGGCCTGCTCGTGCTGCACGCTCTGCTCGCCAGCTTCGCTTCCCCAGTGCTGCTGGTGTTCGCTTTCTTCGGCACGGCCTTCATTCAAGGCATCAAGTGGCCCGTCGTAGAGAGCTACGTGAGCGCCGGACGCTCGCCCCAGGAACTGCTGCCGCTGCTCGGCCGCTACAACGTCACCTGGGCCTCAGCGGCATTCCTCGCGGTGGGCTCCACGGGCCTTGTCGTGGGAAGCGGCCAGCCCTCGCTGTTCTTCTGGATCCCCACGCTGCTCAGCCTGGTCACCTTCGCGCTGGCGACGCGCTTGCCGGCCTCGCCACTGCACATGGATGTCGAGCACCCGGCGCGACCGAGCGCGGCTGAGCTTGAGCGCATGCGAGCGCTGCTCGGTTCCGCCAGGTGGTCTATGACCGGCAGCTACGCGCTGCTGTATGTGATCGCGCCACTCATGCCAACACTCCTTGCGCAACTGCGGCTGCCCGTGGCGTTGGCCACGCCGGTAGCCAGCGTGATCGACGGAATGCGGGTGCTCAGCTTCGCCGTCCTCGGCGCCTTCTCGGGCTGGCGCGGCCGCAGGCTGCCCCTGTGGCTCACCGTGCTGGCCTTGCCCCTCGGCTTTGTACTGATTCTGCTGGGAGGCTCGCTACCAGCGCTCATCCTGGGCGAAATATTGTTCGGTTTCGCTGCAGGCTTCGCCTACACGTCTGCCCTCTACTACGCGCAGGTCGCCTCGAACGCCTCGGTCGACGCGGGCGGCGCACATGAAGGACTCATCGGCCTGGGTGCCGGGCTCGGACCGCTCTCCGCGCTCACCGGGCAACTGCTGGTCGGCACGGCGCTGCCGGGGGGCGAGGCGGGCAGCGGGCTCAGCGCGTTCATGGCGATGGCCGTCGCGGTCTCGCCCATCGTGGTGGTTTGCGCGTTCGGTTCGCTCCGCGCGCTGCTCAGGCTGCGCGTTCAGCCTGCGTGAACGCGCGCAGCTCGGCGGCTAGCAAGTCCACCTGGTGCTTTAGCCGGAGAAATACGTCGGTCGCCAGCGCCAGCTCACCGTGGCGAGCCAGCAGCTCCATTTCGACCGCGGCCTGATGAGCCAGCGGGGCCGACAGGCTAGCGAAGGCGCCCTTGGCCTTGTGGGCAGCGCGGGCCAGCGCCTCCGCATCCCCGTCGCGCAGCGAAAGCTCCATGCTCGCGAGCAAACCCGGCCGTTCTTCCCCGAAAAGCCGGACGATCTCCGCCAGCAGCTCGCGATTGCCATCGACGCGCGCCAACAGATCGGCACGGTCCAGCACGGCCGCGCTGGGCAGGCCCGCGCTCGGCTCGGCCTGGCTCGCTTCGACCACCGGCTGAGCTACCTCCAACCGCCCCGAACTACCGTCATCGATGGGGGCGATCGCGATCCGACCCGCCGAGGAGTTGCCGAAGGCCCCCTGATCCATCAACCGAGCGATCGCCGAGAACAGCGTGCGCCGCGTGATCGGCTTCGTGACGTAGTCATCCGCACCGGCCGCCAGGCACTCCTCACGGTCGCCCTTCATGGCCTGCGCGGTCAGCATCACGATCGGGCGGTGACCGCCCTCGACGCTTTCGTGAAGGCGAATGGCGCGAGCCACCTCCAAGCCCGTGAGCTCCGGCATCTGCACATCCAAGAGCAAGAGGTGGTAGTCGCAGCTCAGCGCCTGCTCAAGGGCCGCTCGCCCCGTCTCCACCACCGTCACCTGCGACCCCACCTTCTCGAGGAAGTGCCGCACCACGCGCGCGTTCACCGCGTTGTCCTCGGCCACCAGCACGCGCAGCCGGTTCGGCGGCGACCGATAGCGCCCCGTGGACTTGACCGTGGAGGTAGCGAGAGCCTCCGGATCCAAGCTGGCCCGCGGAAAACTCAGCTCCACGTGAAAGCTACTGCCCGACCCAAGTTGGCTTTCCACCCGAAGCTTGCCGCCCATCAGCTCGACCAGCTGCGCAGAGATCGTGAGCCCAAGGCCTGTCCCGCTCATCGCACCCACCCGCTCAACCTGGGTGAAAGGCTCAAAAATGCCAACTAACTGATGCGCCGGGATACCGATCCCGGTGTCCTGCACGCTCAGCAGGAGCCCCACCTGCGCCCCGCCTCTGTCCAGCTGCGCCGCCGTCACACGAATGCCGCCGCGCTGCGTGAACTTGATGGCGTTGCCCACCAGGTTCACGAGCACCTGCTGCAGGCGCAGCGCGTCGCCGACCAGACCATCATCGACGTGCAGCCCCACGTCGAGCTCAAACATGAGCCCCTTGCCGCGCGCGAGCAGCATCAGCGGCTTCAGCGCAGAATCCAGGAGTTGACGCAGGCTGAACGGCACCGCCTCAAGCTCCAGCTTGCGCGCCTCAATCTTCGACACATCCAAGATATCGTTGATGATACCGAGTAGGTTCGCCGCGGAGGCGCGCGCCGTATCCACATAATCCTGCTGATCGGGCGCCAGCGGAGTCTCCAGAGCCAGCTCGAGCATGCCCAAGACGCCGTTCATCGGCGTCCTGATCTCGTGGCTCATCTTAGCCAAGAATTCGCTCTTGCTACGCGTGGCGGCCTCCGCCAGCTCTTTGGCTCGCGTCAGCGACTCCTCGGCCTGCTTGCGCGCCGTGATGTCAATCGTAATACCCACGCGCTCGCGCACACCCCCATCCTCACTCGGCACCGAAGCGGCGCGCACGTACACCCAGCGGATCGCTCCATCCGCATGCACGAAGCGGAACTCAGCCTCGAACTCCCCACCCGACACTGCCGCCTCACGCCAAAGCAAGGTGCAGCGGGCTCGGTCGTCGGGGTGAACCGGCTTTCCCCAACCTACACCGAGCGCCTCTTCGGCCGAAATACCTGAGATCCGCTGCCACTCCTCATTGGCAAACGTGCAGCCTCCCTCCACGGTGGCGCGAAATATTCCGACGGGCGCGCGCGTCGCGAGAGCGCGAAACCGCCGCTCGCTCCCCTCCAACTCGCTCACCAGGCCCCGCTGAGCGATGACGCGACGATAGGCCGAGAGCACCAAAATCGTCTGGACCGTCACCACCCCCAGCACCAAGAAAACCCGCGAACCGCTCGGCGCATTCGTAAAAACCGCGCTGGCCAGCGCCAGCAGCAGCGTGAACGCCGCGTAAACCAGCATGCTCTCCAGCGTGAAGAACAGCAGGCTACCGGCCGAAAGCAGCACGAACAGCGCCGTCAAGTAGCCCGGGGCCAGCTGATTGATCGCCACGACAGCAAAAAAGTGCGCCGTGATCAGCGCCGCCAGCCCGTGCGTCACCTTGTGCAGCTCCGGCTCCCAACGCGGCCTCATCGACAGCACCGCCGCGATCAAGCACAGCGCGGAGATGCCCAAGCGCAGCTCAAGCGGATCCCAAGCGCCCGGCACAATCCAAACCATCACCGGCTGCCACGCCACGTACAAGACAGCCACCACGAGCAGCAAGATCCGCGAGACGCGCGAAACCCGCTGCCTCGCCCCCGACGACAGCAGCGCCATCTCGGGCAAACTGAAGCGCGGCAGCTCGCTCATGCGCGGCAGCTCGCTCATGCGCGGCAGCCCACTGTGCCTCGCCCCCTCACCCGCGCGCGGCCGCTCCGTGTAGCGCGCCGACACCTCCGCGCGCCCGGGCAACTCGCTCGGTCGAGGAGGAACGGAGACACGGGGCGCCGGCGGCGCGCTTTGCGACACACCCTAGGAACGGTCTCGCGGCCGCCCCCTTAAGCCAGAATCAGGCCAAAAACACCGGGCGTTAGGCGTCAAATCGCCACCATACCCCGCGATCTGCGGCCATTTTCAAGAAGCGCACCTCCCCGCACACTGGGGGCTTCCCGCTTGAGCGGCTCCGTCGAACGTGACAAGTTGCGCCCCCTCACCCGCTTCCGTAGCTCAGTTGGATAGAGCAGGGCTTTCCTAAAGCCAAGGTCGCAAGTTCGATTCTTGCCGGGAGCGCCAAAGCGAAGGCCGCGAAGACAGACGAAAAAGGCCGGCCGTTTCTGTCGCTTTAGATGGCCGCTATCGGCATGCGACGGCCTGCGACGCTGAAGGAGTTCAGGCTCTTCTCACTTCGTAGTGGGTGCGAAGAGATTTCTGTTTAGGCGCAGGAGTTTAGGAGCCGGAGCCGATAGTTTCGGAAGCTCTTATACCCGTAAGCCCTTCTAATCACGAGCTTAGCCTTGCCGTTGAAGCCCTCGGTTCGGGCGTTGGTCAGGCGGCAGTAGAAGTAGGCGAGGATTTCCTTCCGCCAGTAGACCAGCGTCCGACGGAGCGTCCGCACCTCCGGCAAGGTCGAGAAGGCCATGCTGTCGGTCAGCGCCGCTAGGGCTCGCTTGGCGCGGTCGCGGCCCCGCACGCGGTAAACGCGGTTGATGGCCTCCTTGACAGCCCACAGCTCGCGCAGCGCCGGCTTATCAGCAAGCCACGTGCGCACCCGCCAGCGCAGCTCAGGGCTCAGCTTGAGCGGGTTGCGGCGTAGCAGCTTGTACAGGGGAAGCGCGTCCCGCCCGAGCTCCAGCTGCTTGAGGTAGCGGTAGATGGCCGGCTGCACGAGCCTCAGTACGTGAAACTTGTCGGCGACGAGCTGCGCGTTGGGGAAGAATTCGCGGGCAAACTTGCGGTAGCCGTCCGACAAGTCCAGCGCCACCCAGCGCACGTTCTCGCGACCGGGGATGTGCTCGAGCGCCGCTTTCAGCACCGCGCCTTCCTTGCCCTCGACGACCTCCAACAGCCGGCTGTTCTTGTGGTCGACGACCATTGTCACGAAGCGGCGCGTGTTGAGCCGAGAATCATGCTTGAAAAGATGCTCGTCGATGCCGACCTTCGTCGGCCACGGGTACAGGCGCGTACGCCGCTTCAGCTCGAGCTGCTCGTACAGCACGCGATGCAAAAGGCCCGAGGAACAGCGGTAAACGCGGCGCACCGCCTTCAGGTCGCTGAAATGGTCGCAAGCCCACAGCAGTCGGCTGCGGTAGCGCTGCGTCGTCCGGTAGCCCTTACGCACGCCATCGACCGGTTCCGTGAAGGGCAGCCCGCATGGCTTGCACGAGAAGCGCCGCTTGTGCACCCACAGGATGGCTTCCCCGTTTCGCAGCGGGTCGTCCTTGAGCCGCACCCAGCGCCGGTCGTACGTGCTCTCGGACGGCGTGGCGCACCGCGGGCACACCTCCATCGGGCTCGTCTTCTCGACGAAGAACTCCGTGCCCCCAGCCACACCTTTCCGCGTCCCTAAAAGCCGCAGTTCCGGCAGGAGCAAGTATCGGATAAAACCTTCGTGGGTCATGTTCGTCCTCTGGTTCGTTGTTTGAGTCGGCAAACCCAAACTACTGACCTTCGGGCCGAACGTGGCCCTCCTTCAATTCCCGCTACCCACCATCAAGCGACAAGAGCCCTGTTGAAGTAGGCCCAGGGCTTTCCTAACGGCCTTGGCCTGACGAAAAAGGCCGGCGTCGGCATCCAACACCGCAGGCTGCGCCTCGGCGGCGTCGGTACGCTCAAGCTCGAAACGCACGCGACGAGCTTACTCGTCGTCGTCGGTGACGTACTTGGTGAAGTCGCCCCATGGCTGGATCTCGCCGCGCCGGGCGCTTTCGATGCCAGCGTCCAACGCCGCGCGTGCCTCGGGCGAGAGCGGCTGCTCTTCCGGGCGCTGGCTTCCCTCGCCTGCTACACGGGGGTCGATCTTGTGGGCGCTGGGGTTGGCCATGGGTCGCGCGAAGCGACCCGCGTGGCTCGCCTGCCCACAAAGCATATACATTGCCCGGGATTTTTTCACCTCCCTCTCTGCAAGAGCGCGAGTTCTACCTGCGGTCGGCGACGCAGGAGCGTTGGAACGTGCGCGAGCTGGCACGCCAGCTTGATTCGTCCCTGTTCGAGCGCGCAATTCTGACTAGAGCAGAACTCTCAACAGCGTTGAGAGAAGTGCATCCAGAAGCGACGGAGCACTTCAAAGGTGCCTAGTTCGTCGAGCTCATCGACGCGCTCGGCCGAACCTTGTCGCCCGCCCTAGTCGTACGGACAGCCAGCGCCGCGGTGCGGGTCGTCTCGCCGGTTGCGGAGGTAGCGTTCGATATCGCCGGCGATGCTGGGCTCGCGATCGTTCACCAGCCGACCTCGGTGTCGAGCCAGCTGCGAACGTCGGCGCAGGCGTCCACGAGCGAGAGGCGCGGGCCCCAAAACACCGGACCGATCGCGTCGTGCGCCTTCTGCACTGTACGCCAGCGGTCATCGTCCTTCGGGGCGAAGGCCGAGTGCGGCGACGAAGGGAGTGCGGCGAGCTGCTTCTGGGCCAGCATCTCGTCGGCGAGCGCGCGCACGGTCGCGTAGTCGGAGAGCGGTGGCAGTGCAGGCTTGGCCCTGGCGATGCGCGCGGCGTCCTCGAAGTGGCGCACGAAGGTCGCGGGCGCAGCGTCCGCGCGCGGGAAACGACGCATCAAAGCGTCGAGCTTCTCGAGCAGAGTGACGAGCGGATGCACGCAACGCACTGCCCGCGGACGGTTGTCGTCGAAGTCGCCGAGCTGCCCCAGGCTCTCAAGGTGCTCGTGCACGAACGAGGTCATGTCGCGCGCCACGAACGGTGTCACGCGGGCGCTGCCAACCTCCAGGAGCACGAACGGCCGCAGCACCGACGCGAGCGCCGCCTCACGAGGGCGACGCCGAGCCCGCGATTGTTCGCGACGATCTGCAAGAGCCCCTCGAAGTCGGGGTCGTCGTGCACGAAGCTCATGGCGCCGTCGCCCCGAGCGCCGCCTTCACGAGCGCCTGCGTGCGCCGCGAGCCGTACCGTGTCGCCATCGACGCGAGCTGGTCCCGGTCGAACTTGCCCGCACGCAGCGCAGCCTCGAGCGCGCCCCGCAGGTCCTCCCTCGCGGCCGCGGCCTGCTCGGCGTTTTCGAAGAGGTCCACGACGAACCACTCGGGCGACGGCCTCTCAGGGAACGCCACACGACGCAGCAGGAACTGCCGACCACCGAACGTGAAGCGGCCCGAGCGCTTGGTGTTGTAGACGAGCGGCGTCGCAAACACCGCGGTCGTCCCGAGACCGAGGGCGTTCCAGCGCTCGGGACCGGTGAACACGAACGGCTCGCCATCGAGGAAGGCGCGAAGCAGCGCCTCATCCGTCGGCGGCACCTCCCCGAAACGGCTGCGCCTCGGCGCCGCGAAGAGCCCGTGCGCGAGCTGCACAAGCTGTCCGTCCCGGACGAGTCGCTGCGCGAGCCGTGGGGCATTGGCGCTCCACTGCCCTAGGTCCCGCGTGCGATACACACGGCCGGGTTCGAAGGTGGGCTGAGCAGCGGTCATAGACTTTGGGCCGGTGTCCCACGACCGGCCCGTCGCGCCGCAATGATTGCCGCGGCGGGGTTGTTTAGGGCTGAACGTGGTGAGCGCTCAGACGCTTCGCTGAATGCCTTCAGCTCCCTGCCCATCCCAGGTCTAAGGGTTTAGACGGAAGACGAAAGACGGAAGGTTACTACTCAGCCTCCGCCGCGCTCCG
>JANNWK010000822.1:0-4733 GCA_031408355.1 Myxococcales bacterium | reverse complement strand
CCCAGGTCGAATATGGCTCGGTAGTCCGGGCGTGATGCCGACCGTTTCGCTCATCCGGTGTGGTTCAGGACTGCTCCAACAGGCCGCGTAGACGCGCCGGAGGGATGCGAAACTCTCGCTTGCAGTACTCGCAGTCGACCTCCAGTACCTCGCCGGTAGACAAGAGATGCTCGATGTCGGGGCGGGGCAAGGTCGCTATCGCCGATACGACGCGCAACTCATCGCACCAGCACTCGAAGCCGATAGCGCTCTCTTCCAGGCGCGTGAAGGGCATGCCATACAGCAGCTCCTCGAGCAGGCCCGCGGGGCTGAAATTCGCGTCGTTCAGCTGCGCGTCGATGGATTCGAAGTCCTTGAGCCGCTCGGTCATCAGCATCAGTGGCCCGCGGCCGACCTCGGGCAACAACTGAACCAAGTAGCCACCGGCCGCCGACACCGTCGCGTGCTCAAGCAGGGTGCCCATCGCGAGTATGGAAGCGACCTGCTCAGACGTGTGCATGTACTTCATCATGGCTCGCGAAATGCTGCCTGACGTTGGGACTTCCACGAAGCCCTGGTTGATCTTGCCGTTGGGCAGAGTGCGCATCAGCTGCATGATCGCACCGGGACCGAGGTCTACCGCGCTTGAACCCTGGTTCAGCTGCACGAGGCCCCGCGTCTTGCCGGATGGATGCGAATCCGCCACCAAGCTGCCCGAGCCGCCGGCTCCCTTCAGGATCCCCTGAACGCGCAGGTTGGGTGCCATGGTTTCCCGGAACAACACGGCTCCGGTCACCAAATCGCCCAGGTTGCGACCGGTGGCTCCGGTTGCGCCCTGCGCGCTCAGCACGTGCTGCACCGTGTCGGTCGTGCGCGCCACGATCACGCGGAACGCGCCGTCGTCGGTGATGGCCCGCAAGACCGAGTCCGTGCCGGGCGCCGGCCTACGAGAGGTTTCGGTCATCACCCTCCCTGTCCTCTGCCTCGCCGGCCGCCAGCATCGGGATGCGATACGCCTCGTTCAGCCAATTGCCGAGGTCGACCATCTTGCAGCGCGGCGAGCAGAAGGGGCGCGGACCAAAATCCTCCGCCGCTTGCTCAAGCACCTTCTTACAGATCGGACAATCGATACGCATGGGGGCAGTTGAGCGTAGCACACGCCGCGCGATTCTTCGGGCTCAGCGGGTCAGGTAGGCTTCCAGCGCGCGGCTGTGCGACGGGAACGCGATGTCGGCCTCGACCTGAGCACGTGGATCGAGCCAGACGATTTCGCTGACGTCGTCTAGGGGGCTGGCGCTGCGAGCCTTGACCCGCGCTAGAAAGAACAGGTCGACGACGGGGTATTCGACTTCCCGGTAGGCGTACAGATTGGGAAAGCTGGCCATGAATTCGACGTGCTGAAGCTCCACCCCGACCTCCTCGCGAACCTCACGGATGGCGGCGTGTTCGGCGCTTTCGCCTCGATCGACGAAGCCCCCGGGCATCGCTAGCTTGCCACGGCCGGGCTCGCGAGCACGGCGAATAAACAGCGCGTGGTTGTCGGGTCCCACGATCAACACGGCTGAGGAGACCGCCACGTTGTAATAGTAGACGAAGCCACAGCCGTCGCACACGAAGCGTACCGCATCCATCTCGCTAGTACGCGGCGCGGCGCAGCGCGGACAGTGGAAAAATAGACTGCTGGGCGGGGCGCTGATGCGGGTCAAGGGCTTACTCCTGCAGGGCTGTGCGGGCGGCTTCGATGGTGCGTTCGATGTCGTCGTCGCTATGCGCAGCCGACACGAACGCGGCCTCGAACTGCGAAGGCGGGAAGTACACCCCTCGCGCCAGAAGCGCCTGATGAAAGTGGGCGAAGCGGGCTCGATCGGAGTCAGCCGCCTCCGTCCAAGAACGCACGGGGCCGCGGTGGAAGAACAACGTCAACATGGAACCGGCCCGCTGCACAACGCCAGCCACGTTGGCGTCACGCAGGGCCCGCTCCAGGCCGACTTGAAGCCTGCTCGAGACTTCCTCCAGCCGTTCGTAGGTTTGAGGGGTAAGCGCGAGAAGTGTTGCGAGTCCCGCAGCAATCGCCAGCGGGCTCCCGCTCAGCGTCCCCGCCTGATACACGGGGCCAAGCGGCGCAACGCACTGCATGATCTCGCGCTTCCCTCCGTAGACGGCCAGCGGCAAGCCACCGCCGACGACCTTTCCCAGGCAGGTCATGTCTGGGCGCATGCCGAAGCATTCCTGGGCACCGCCGCGCGATAGCCTGGAGCCAGTCATGACCTCGTCGAAGATTGAGATGGCTCCGTGCTGTGAACACACCTCCAGTAGGCCTTCTAGAAATCCGGGCTGCGGCGGCACGAGGCCCATGTTGCCCACGACGGGCTCGACGATGACCGCGGCGATGCGGGCGCCTTCGCGCTCGAACAGTTGCTTGAGACCCGCGAGATCGTTGAAGGCGAGGCTAGCCGTGTTGGCGACTACGCCTGCCGGCACGCCCGCGGAATCCGGATTGCCGAACGTAGCGAGCCCGCTGCCGGCCTTCACGAGCAGGCCATCGGAGTGGCCGTGGTAGCAGCCGTCGAACTTGACGATCACATCGCGCCCCGTAAAACCTCGCGCCGCACGGAGCGCACTCATCGTGGCTTCGGTGCCGCTCGAGACGCAGCGCAGCATCTCGATGCTCGGGTAGCGCTCGATGATGGCCTCCGCGAACACAACCTCACCTTCGGTCGGGGCGCCGAAACCGAGGCCCTGCTCGGCACTGAGCTGCACCGCACGTACGACGTCGGGATGAGCGTGGCCTAGGATGGCCGGCCCCCAACTTCCCACGTAGTCCAGGTACTCCTTGCCGTCGGCGCCGACGAGCTTCGAGCCCCTGGCGGCCTTGACGAATACAGGTTGGCCTCCGACGGCCTGGAAGGCACGTACCGGCGAGTTCACCCCGCCGGGTAGGATCCGCTCGGCCCGTTCCAGTAGGCCAGCAGAGGTCGCATCGCTCATGCTGCCGTTTTACCCCACTCGGCTGCCGGGGCGAGGCCGTTGCTCCGGAGCCCCTACTTTGCGGGCCCGTGCACTAATCGAAGCAGCGAGCGCCCGGTCCGGACATGAGGCGGGCAAGACGTCGTGCCCCAATGACCTCCGGCTCCAAGTCAGCGAAATGTCGCGCGATCGCGGCCCTGGGGCCGCTTCTGCTGGCACAGGCCTGTAGCGTCTACTCAGACTCGCTCCTGGAGGGCCTGGCTAGTGCTGGATCGATGGCGGCATCGCCGGGCGGTGCCGGCGGGGCGAAAAGTTCAGGTTCGGGAGCCAGCCAGACGCAGGCGGGCGGCGTGGGCGGCCTCATCTCGGTGGCGGGCCTGAGTGGTAGCGGGGATGCCAGCCTTGCGGGGGGCACCAGCACCGCGGGCACGTTTGCGGGCACGTTGGGAGACGGCGGATCCGGCGGCACGCCCGCGGCCGAAACCGAACTCATCGACGACATGGAGGACTCGGACGGTCAGGTCTCGCTAGTCGGTGGCCGCGACGGCTTTTGGTACGTCGGCAACGACGGGACAGCGGATGGCATGCAGACGCCGCCGCCCGGCGCGTTTGCGATGTTCGAACTCGAGGTCGACGAGCGACCGGGCAGCGCCTTCGCCGCGCACATGGACGTAAAGGGCTTCACGGGCTGGGGTTCCGTGATGGGCTTCAATCTGGACGAACAGGGGTCGACGGTCGTCGCATTCGACGCCTCCAGCTACTGCGGCCTACGTTTCTCGGGAAAAGCGAGCGGACCGAGCTCCTCCCGTCTGGAGTTCCCCAACGCCGACACCGGTCCGGCAGGCAAGGCGTGCTCCCAAACCGGACCAGCGAATCAGTTGTGCTTCGATCACTTTACGGTCCCGCTGATGTTCACGGCCGCTTGGAAGGAGTACACGGTCCTCTTCTCCGCCTTGACGCAGCTTGGCAGCGGCTACCGGCCGGCTGACAAGAAATTCAAGAGCCAAGCCCTCTTCGCGGTGCAGTGGATCATGGGGAAGGGTAGCCCGGCGGGCAAACAGGCAGCGCTGTGGGTGGACGATGTGGAGTTCCTCAAGCCGCCTGTCGGGGGGAGCTGCGAGTGACCCTGGGCGGCCCTCAGATTTCACCGGTCTGAAGCCGCCAAAGCGCCGCATAGTGCCCGCCCTGCGCGAGCAGCGCGCCGTGAGTGCCCGACTCGACGATGCGCCCGGCGTGAAGCACGTGAATGCAGTCCGCGCGGCGCACGGTGGAGAGTCGATGGGCGATGATCAGGCTGGTGCGACCCACCACCAGCTTGTCGAGCGAGCGCTGAATCGCCGCCTCCGTCTCGTTGTCGACAGCGCTGGTGGCCTCGTCCAGCACCAAGATGGGAGGGTTGCGCACGATGGCCCTGGCCAGGGCGATGCGTTGTCGCTGTCCACCGGAGAGCTTCTGGCCGCGTTCGCCGACCTGGGAGTCGTAGCCGTTTGGTAGGGCCATGATAAACTCGTGAGCTTCGGCAGCAACCGCCGCTGCCACCACGTCCTCGCGCGGCAGCCCGGCGAGCCCATAACTGATGTTCTCTGCCGCTGTCGCGTCGGCCAGAAAGCTGTCCTGAGCGACATAGCCGATGGAGCGCCGTAGGTCTTGGAGTTCAAGCTCGCCGATGGGCGTGCCGTCCAAACGGATCACGCCCTGGCTCGGTTCGTAGAAGCGCAGCAGCAGCTTGACCAGCGTGCTCTTTCCACCCCCCGTGCTGCCGACGAACGCCACCGTTTTGCCCGCCG
>JANNWK010000821.1:0-8622 GCA_031408355.1 Myxococcales bacterium | reverse complement strand
CCGGCTTGCGACCGGGCTTACGAAGCAGCCCGCGCAGCGAACGGAAATCCAGCGTGCCGGGACGGAGCACGACATGGTCGCCGTCGACGACGAACTCCACCCGATCGCCTGTCTTCACCTGGAGCAGCTCCCGGATGACCTTCGGGATAGTGATCTGCCCTTTGCTGGTTAGACTCGCGCTCGGCATTTCCTTACTTCCAGTAGGAATCCTTACCATAGCCTTCCGCCGCACGCCATCCGCTTGGGGCGATCGAGCGACGGTTTGGCGTTCTGTGCCGGAGAACCGCGCCGTCGCCGTGGGACGCCGTGTAGCACCTCAGGCTTTAGCCCACAGCGCGGCGTGGTCGCGCACGTATTCGCGCAACGTGCGCGGCGCTCGCCCCAGCAATTGCTGCAGCGTTGGATCCACCGTTGCGGCCTGACCAAAGCGCAGGCCCGTATGCAAAATGGTCTGCACCAGCACCTGCTTGGCCGGAAGGCCGCGGCGGTGCAGGTGGTGCATGTAGCCCAAAACCGCCGCTGGGACGTAGCGGATCGGTCGCCTCAAGGTCTCGGACAGCCAGCTAGCGGCCTCGCTGAAATCAACTGCCTCGCCGCCCGTCAACGTATAGGCCTGGCCAGCATGGGTCTTAGGATCACTCAGTGCCAGAGCTGCCACTTCAGCCAGATCGCGGGCGTCGACAAAGGCGACTCGTCCCTGCCCCGCGGGCACGTAGAGTCGCTGATCTTCGACTATGTCGCGACGGTAGGCATCGCCCAGGTTCTGCGCAAAAAATCCCGGACGCAGGAGGGTGTAGGGCGCGCCGCTCGCCAGCAGATGTTGTTCGACGGCATGGTGGGGCACAAGCTTGTTGGTACCGGCCCCTGCCACCGATAGAAATACAATGTGGCCCGCACCCAGCGCGCGTGCCGTGTCGATGAACGGATTCAGGGTCGTCTTGACCTTCGCCACGGCCGGTGGTCGCAACAAGAAGACGGCATTGCAGCCGTGCACTGCGGGCTCAAACGTCTCCGCATCGGTAAAGTCCAGGCTGACACGTTCAACCGATGGAGCGAATGAACCGCCCTTGCCGGTGGCGCGCACGCCAACGCCTCGCGCCACCAAAGCAGCGACGACCTCACGGCCGACGTTACCCGTGGCCCCGGTAACCAAGACCTTCAGAGCGCCGACACTGAGCTGACCTACCTGCATGCTAACGTGCCTTGCGCGCCTTGGAAGCGGGACTGCGGCCGAGACGCTTGGCTGGCTCGGCTGAGAGGTGTCGCGCCCATTCGCTGAGCTCGCGAAGACCGGTCTTCATGAGCACTCCGCGTGGTACCTTCGTGAAGCCGCCTCCGCCAACGACGATCGGGAGCTGCGCCGGGACGATACTCCGGAGTTCCGTGAGTTCCCGATGGAGGAGCCGTGGGGCGGTGCCGGCAGCGGCGCTCAACGCGATCGCGGCGGCGCCCTGCTGCTTGGCTGTGCGGGCTACGTCGGCCGTTGGGGTATTCGCGCCGAGGAAGATCACTCGGGCTCCGGTGAGCGCGAGGGCGGTCGCCGCCAGGTGGAGTCCCAAGACATGCAGCTCGCCCGCGAGGGTCGCGCATACAATGGGCGGGCCGAGGTTGCGTTCACTCATCGGGCGCCAATGACCGATCAGGAATTCGCGCACGTGCTCGCTGGCGAAGTGCTCGTGACCGACTTCGATGAGTCCCTCGCTCCAGCCCGCCCCGAGGGCCGTCAAGAAAGGGCCGACCCGTAGAACAAGGCATTCCAGGCCGCCCAGCTCATCCCAGGCCTGCTCAAGCTGTCGCGTCAGCGCGTCACCGTCGAGCGCGAGCACGTGCTCGATACAACGCACCTCGAACGAACCGTCGGCTCGGCTCGCCAAACGAGGCAGCGCGCTCGCCCCGGGCGGCCGAAGGCCGGGAGCAGCCACCGACACCAGCTCACGCAGCAGCTTGGGGCTGGCGCGCAGCGCGACGGCGGGTGCGTGCCGGGCCTCCAGCGCCAGAACCACGAGCTTCAGTTGCTCGACGGAGGCAATGGGGTAGCGCCGATGACCCGAGTCGCCGCGCGGCGCGGGCTTCGGAAAGTCGTAGCGCCGCTCCCAGGTGCGCAGGGTTTCAACCGGGACTCCCGTCGCGCGCGACAAGGCTCCGATGCTTAGCACAGCGAACTTTTCTTGGGGCGATTTGCTCACGGTAGCTCAGCGTTTCCTTTCACATCGACCCGCTGAGCCGAAGGATCCCGCCACGTGACAGGAACTTTGCGGCGCTGAAGCTGGGCGGGCCAAAAATTGCTTTTGCGTTGCGGGACGTGCACCAGTCCTCGGTAGGAATGCCCAAGAAGTTCTTGTCGATGTCGCCGTTCGTGTTTTCGTCGTGGAACGCGACGATGGCGTACATGCCGGACTCGACGCCCACGAACACGCAGGTCGAATCGTGGCCCCTTACGGGGGACTTCACGGTGAGGACGGGCTTCTTGAGCCAGCCGCCTTCGCGAAAGAGCGCGCAGATCACCTGGCCGCCGGTTCCGGGGACGCGGGAGCTGAAGCGAATTTCCCCAACCTTGCTGGCGGGGGTCGGCGGACCTTCCGCGTGCGCATTCCCTCCAAGAACGCCTCCCAGGCAGGCCAGCACCAGCGCCAGCATCCGGAGGGCACGCAGTCCCGCGGCGGGAGGCGAACGCCCCGGGTCGGCTAGGTTCCGACGCGAACGAACGGAGCTTGTGACCCGGGCCACGAAGCTCCGAAACTTGTCGGCCGAAGAGGTGCCGGCCAGGCTGCGTTGCACTTTTTTTGCGCCTTCGTGGTGTGGGGGAGAGTCGAGCAGAGTTTGGGCGGCGCTCCGGATGGACGCGACCGTGGCGCTTCTGGCCCGGACGAGCTGCCCGGCCCCAGCGTTCTCGATGGCCAACATCGCTAGGTATTGGTCGAGGTTCGAGGCCAGGCCGAGGACCGGAACGCCCTCAGTCAGCGCCTGGTACGAGGTGCTGCTGCCCCCGTTCGAGATGACCAACGAGGCGCGCCGCGCCGCCAGATCGCCGGGGAAAAAATCGGCGACGTGGACGTTGTCCGGCACGCGCGTGAGCGTCTTCCTCCCGGCCGTCGCGACGAGCCCGGTCACGTTCATTTGTGAGAGCGCCTCGACCACGAGCGGCAGCGTGTCAATGCTGCCCGACGAGCCGACCGTGGCGTAGACGACGGGCCGGCCACCCTCCGGCAAGCGACTCAAAGCAGGAGGCAACGGAGAATCCGGCGACCACGGCACAAAGCCGATGTGTTCGTGCGTCTCGGGCGCGCCCGGCGTTGGGACAAGCTCGCTCGGATCCGCGTAGAGGACGTAGTCCCCATGAGTCAGTACCTGAAGCAGGCTGCCGATCTCTGGCAGGCCGTAGGCGCGACGCGCCTGGTTGACGGGCTCGGCGAAGTGCCGAAACACCCGGGGGATGGCGGCCGGAAAATACTTTTCGGTCAGGGCTTCACCGAGCAGCCTGACGATCGGGTGATCCGGCACTGGGAAGGCGCTACGGCTGGCGAACGGACTCCAATAGGCGTTGATCAGCGCCGCGTGCGGCACACCGAAAACGGGTGCACTGACGGCCAGCGACCACCTGAAGTCTCCTACAACCAGGTCCGGAGAGACCTGCGCGAATACGGCCAGGTCCTCCTCGACCTGCTTGAGCAGCGTGCGCTTGTTGTAAAGGCGCCGGCCGGAACGCATGGCACGGAGGACCGCTTTCGGATCCAAAGAGTGGACCAGAACCCTGCCGAAGCCCGTGCCCTGGAACACCAGCTCGTTGAAGTCCGAGCACGCAAACGTGACCTCGTAGCGGTTCGGGTCGAGCGCGCGACCGAGCGTCACGAGCCGAACGATCTGCGACAGCGTTACGCCTTCAGAGAAAAGTAGAATCTTCGTTTTGGTCATGCTGTGCCTTCCGCTGGCGTCAGAAGTGGCTGAGCGTCGCGGCGACGCCCAGATAGCCTCCGAAGAACCACACCCACCAGGCGACCATCATGATCCCGTGGCCGACCAGGATACCGACGTGGCTCCACATCTCGACTCGGTCGGCGTTGGCCATGACGTAGCGGCGCCAGTGAAACGCCTCATCCACCAGGCTGTAGATGAACGAGAGCACGGTGAGCACCATCGCCGGGATCCAGAAGCCCGAACCCTGGTTGTAGGCGGCGCACAGCGCCACGGTGCTGCCGATGCCGCAGGCAATCGTGATCCCGTGAACCAGCCCTTCTGCCCCAGAGATCGCCTCCTTGTAGATCGTCCTGTGGCCAATCGTGTCGATAGCGATGCTGACCGTGAACAGCACGGCTCCGACTGGCACCAGCCAGGCCGCCGTCGGGAACGTGACGCCGTAGTGCGCGCCCACGAAGAGGAAACCGCCCGTCGCCAGGCAGAGCCCGACCATGAGACCAATCCAGGCCACGTAGACGAACCAGTCCACGCGACGGAACTCGCGCATCCTTCCGACATAGATGGCGACTTCAGCTGGGAACGACATCTTGAAACCCAATGACGAGTGAGGAAAGTTCAGCGCGACGGAAGTTTCGAGGCGCAGCGAGCGCCGTCTGGACCACCGCCCGCAGCGCAAGCTGCAGCTTGCGCCCGGTGGAGACCACGGCGCGCGGAGCAAACGGATCAGCGTCGCACGCCAGAACCACCCGCCCGATGTCCGAGTAGACCAGGCGCGCTGTGCGCACAGCGATGGCGGCGCGAAACGGCAAATGGACGACACCTGCTTCACCGGAGGCGTAAAGCGCGTCCGCACGTTGTAGCAGCCCGCGCACGACGCGCGCGATCGGTTGCTTGGCGTCAATCGGCAGCGGCTCGCCGAGCTGCTCGCGGAGCCCCGGAGCTCCGGCTTGCCTGAGCGCAGCGCTTGGCAAATAGAGCCTGCCGCGGTCCCAATCTTCCCGAACATCGCGGCAAATATTGGTAAGTTGCATGGCCATGCCGAGATGGGCAGCGTTCCTGAGCGCGGCCGCGTCCCGGACGCCCAGCACGTGACTCATCATCAGCCCCACGGTGCCTGCGACGCGAAAACAGTACACCAGCAGTTCGTCGGGCTGCGCGTAGGCGGTGTCCGTCGCGTCCATGGCCATGCCGGCCAGAAGCTCTTCCGGATAGTGCCGCGGGATGCTGTGGCGCATGACCACCTGCTGAAATAGGCTGAGTTCGGGCTCCGCCTGCGCTTCACCGTCGTAGATGGATCCAAGCTCCGCCCTCAGCCCGGCGATGATCTCGGCCGGCGTGCGCTGGGACGCGAGGTCGATCAGATCGTCGGCGCGCCGGCAGTACGCGTAGACCGCTGCCGTCTCGTCGCGCACCGCTAGCGGCAAGAGCCTGGAAGCCAGCGAGAAGCTCTTGCTGTGCTGGGCGATGGACGCTCGGCACAAGCTGATAGCCTGGCTGGTCACGCCGCCACCTCGATCCCGAGATCGGCCAGGACAAGCGACGCGGTGGCCTTCGCCGAGCTGATGACGCCTGGCAGCCCCGCTCCCGGGTGGGTTCCAGCACCGACCAGATACAGGCCTGGAATATCGTCGTCGCGGTTGTGGGGGCGGAACCAGGCGCTCTGGCGGAGGGTCGGCGCCACCGAGAACGCGGAGCCTTGGAAGGCGCCAAGCTCGCTGCGAAAATCTGCCGGCGTGAACGCGCGTCGCGTGACCACATGCTTTCGAAGGTCGGGCATGAGTCGCTCGAGCGAAGCCAGGATCCGGTCCCCGTACTGCTGCGCGACGGCGGGCCAATCGATCTCGGCCTTGCCCAGGTGGGGGACAGGGCTCAGCACGTAGAACGTGGAGCAACCGGGAGGCGCCAGCGACTTGTCCGTGACCGTCGGCGAATGCAGGTAGAGGCTGAAGTCCTCAGGCAGCTTGGGTCCATTGAATATTTCCGTCAGTAGCTCGCGGTAGCGGGGCCCAAACAGCACCGTATGATGGGCAATTCCGTCGTAAACCCGGTTCACCCCAAAGTGCAAGACGAACAGCGACATGGACCAGTCGAGCTTCTCGAGCTTGCGCGCGCGGCGAGCCGCCTTGGGGTGACCAGCGTAGAGTCGCGAATAGGTGTGGTGAACATCAGCGTTGGAAACAACGAGGTCGAAGGACTCGACACCCTGCGCGCTCTCTACCCGATGGACGCTGCGCCCCGCTGCTTGCTCAAGCGTGATCTGCTGGACGGGAGTTGACAGTCGAAGCTCGCCGCCGAGCTCTTCGTACAGCCGAACCATCGCGCGCACGAGGGCGCCGGTGCCACCCCGCGGGAAGAACACGCCCCATTTGCGCTCTAGGTAGTGAATGAGCGTGTAGATGGAGCTGGTGTCAAATGGGTTCCCTCCGACCAGCAGCGAATGAAAGCTCAGCGCCTGCCGCACGTGTGGATCTTTGACGAAACGGGCTACGGTGGCGTAGACGGAGCGATCCGCTCGGAGCCGCACCAGCTCGGGCGCGACCTTCAGCATGTCGGTGAAGCGCTGGAACGGAACCGCGGCCAGCTCCTCGTAGCCCTTCTGGAAGACTCTCTTCGAGTACTCCACGAAGTCGAGGTAGCCGCGGGCGTCTTCGGGGCGCCGCTTGCTGATCTCTTCGAGCATGGCGGCCGCGTCAGGGCCGTAGTCGAAGGTATCTCCATCGCTCCAGACGAGGCGGTAATAGGGGGCCACCGGCAGAAGCTCCACGTAGTCCGCCATGCGGCGCCCGCCGGCTGCGAACACCTCTTCGAGCGACTCCGGCGCTGTGATCACGGTTGGGCCTGCGTCGAACGTGAAACCGTCGTCTTCGTAGACGTAGGCGCGCCCGCCGGGCTTGTCACGCGCCTCGAACAGGACCGTGCTGAGCCCGGCGGCCTGAAGCCGGATGGCGCAGGCGATGCCACCAAACCCGCTGCCGACCACCGCGACCCGCCGCGCGCTGGCTTCGATTCCTGAGTGACGCTCAGACATAGCTCTTCTCCAAACGCTCGAGCTCTCGGCGGAGCGCCGCTAGCGCGGCTCCCGCCGGTAGGACCGCCGCCAGCCGGTTCTGGGCTAGTTCCACGTGCTCGTGGATCCGGCGCTTGGCCACGGGTCCGAGCAAGCTCTTGATTTCGCCCGCCAACAGCGTCGCGTCGCCCCCCGCTCTCACGTCCCGGCCCTGAGCTCGCAGCCGCTCGTAGCTCAGCGCGTCGAGGCTCTCGGCCAGCCATGCCCACGGCCACGACGGGCGGTCATGTGTCAGGTCTTCATGGCCCTTGTGCGCTCTCCGAACGGCCACGATGCCGCTGAGATCGTCAAGCATCTGCAGTGCTGTGCCCAGATCTCGCCCGAACCGAATCGAAGCGCCGACGGTCGCCCTGGATGCTCCGCCGACCAGGGCACCCAGGCCGGCGGCGAGCCCGAGCAGGCTGCCGGTCTTCAGTTCCGTGGCTGCGTGGACCACGCTCGGAACCTCGGACTGCGAAAGCTCGCTGACGCGGACTGAAAGATCGAGCGCCTGACCATAGTGGCAGTCGAGCAGCGCGCGCGTCGTCAGGCTTTGCGCGAAGATGCGAGTTTCCGCCGGCAGAGCCAGCTCGTCGAGCAGAGAGGACGCCCAGAAGTACAGCCAGTTTCCAGCGTTCAACGCCAGCGGCACACCGTGTATCAGGTGCAGCGCCGGTTGTCCGCGGCGTTCCTGCGACTCATCCTCGATGTCGTCGATGATGAGAGAGCCAGCGTGCAGCGCCTCGACCACGAGCGGGAGGTTCGGCGGCGAGGCGTCCTTACGACCGCCGATCCGAAAGAAGATCTCGGTCAGCTCCCCGCGAAATTCTTTACCGGGCCGCTGCAGAAAGTCGCGAAGTGGTTGGCCGAGGGCTCGGTTCCAGATGCGCCTGGGCACGCCGTGCAGCGCCCGGCCCTGCGGCTCTTGATCACCGTACAGGACCGAGCCCCAGTCGGCTTCCGGATCAAGCTCACGCTCGAGCGCGTCGAGCATGGGAGAACGGGAGGTGAGGACATGGGCGGCGGTGGTCATGCGAAGGCTCCTCGTGTAAGGGCCGCTCGCAGGGACAGCCCGTTCGGAGGCGTTCCACACAAGAGGCGCAGACGATCGGTCGACGTGGTGTTCAGCGCGTAGAAGCGTCGGATGGTGCCCTCCGGAAGTCGGTAGAAACGCGCCAGCGCGTTCCAGCGATCGGCGGGCGAAAATACGCTGAACAAGAGCCGGTTCAGCAGCGCGCCGAACCTAAACTGTTTCGTGTGTTCGCGGGCCAACCGGGCCCAGGCGTCGCCGAAGCAGGCGTCCGCCGGAGAGTCCGCGACGTGAAGCGCCAGGCGCAGGGCAGCGGGGAACGAGTAGCCGGTGGCAGGGTGAAACCAGCCGCCGGCATAGCCAGCCAGGAGCGGCGATTCGCCTCGGGGCATCGGGATCCCGCGCGTCGGCAGGGGAAGCGCGCCCTGCTCTTCCCGAACGACGCCACGCACCGAAAGCTCCGCCCGCTGCGCGTACGCCAGGATGTCCGTGCGAATAGCCGGCAAATCGAGGGCCGCTGAATCCGAGAAATAGGTATCCTCGATGAGGATCCGTGTCGGGCTCAGCGGGAGCAGGTAGAAGAAACGCAGCCCATCCGTCTGCGGAACGCAGGCGCCTCGCTGGCGGCATT
>JANNWK010000820.1:0-3563 GCA_031408355.1 Myxococcales bacterium | reverse complement strand
CCGCTCGTTCTTTCGGCAGTGGCTCAACATCGATTCGCTTGGGGATACCCATAAGGACCCCGCGACCTATCCAGCCTGGAACTCTGACCTCCAACGCTCCATGCTCGAGGAAACCACCCTGCTGGTGGAAGACTTTGCTTGGGCGCCTGGTAGCAGTTTCGTCGATGTGCTGACGGCGCCCCACACATTCGTCGATGCCAACCTGGCGAGGCTATATGGCCTGCCTGAGCAGGCCTCCGGCTTCCAGAAGGTGTCGCTGGAAGGGGTGCCCCGTTTTGGGCTCTTGACGCAGGCAAGCTGGCTTTCGGTACTGTCCGATGGCGACGTCACGCCGATTCGGCGCGGAAAATTCATCCGCGCCAACCTGCTTTGCGCGCCGCCCATCAACTTGCCGCCCAATGGCGTGCCTGAGCTGCCACCGCCTGCTGCTGGTGAGTCGGCGCGCGATCGCTTGGAGCAACACCGCGCTGATCCGAAGTGTGCGGCGTGTCATCAGTTTCTCGACCCGTTGGGCTTTGGTCTTTCGCGCTACGACGGCATCGGCGTCTACCGCGAAACGGACCCGAACGGCCAAACCATCGATGACTCGGGTTTCTTTGCGTACGATGGCAATCCCAACGTGCGAGTTTCGCCGGAGCCGGTCTTCGAGGGTGCTGGGCAGCTGGCAGCGCGCCTGCGAGAAAGCGGCGCTTTCCCCGGCTGTGTCGTCGAAAAATTGTTTGAGTTCGCGCTCGCCCGACCACAAGACGATCAATGTGTCTCGGAGCCCGTCAGGTGGGCGTTCCAGGCCGAGAACTATGATTTCAAGTCAGCGCTCCTCGCGTTGGTTCGGACCGACGCGTTCCTCTACCGACGTGATCCCGCACAAGAAGGCGCACCATGAAACCCTCTAGGCCCAGCCGTTTATCCCGCCGTACCGTGCTGCGAGGCGCGGGGGCAGCAGGTGGTCTCGCCATCGGGTTACCTCTCCTCGAGGTCATGGTGGATGGTCGTGGCTTTTGGTTTGGCACAGCCGACGCGCAAGTCGCCAGTCCCCCGCCGGTTCGCTTCATGTTCTTCCACATCACGAACGGAATGTCGGCCAGCTCGTTTGCGCCGTTTACGCCCGCCGCGACCGGGAAGGGCTATCCCTTGTCGCCGGTCCTGAAGGAGCTCGGGGAGCTACGCGACAAGGTCAACGTGCTTTCCGGCCTGAGACACACGGCTTACCACCTCAGCCCCGGCGGCGACGAACACGCTAAGGCAACCGGGTCGCTCCTCACGGGTTTTCCCGTGACGCCCGAGACCGCCGCGGGCAGAACGTTGGACCACCAATTGGCCGACGCCTGGGTCGGTACGGGCTACCGTGGCGTTCCCACGTTGAACGCCATCTGCGACGCATCGAACCCGGGCGTGGGCTCTGATCACCCGCCGATCTTCAATTCGTGGGCCGGCTTGAATCAGCGAACGTCACCCATCGCCGACCCCCTTTCTTACTTCAAGGAAATTTTTGGGGCCGACGCCGGCCTTTCGAGCAGCCCTGGCCCCACGGGAGCGTCGGATCCGACGCAGCGCTATCGCAAGAGCGTACTCGACTACGTCAAGGCCGACGCTGCCGCGTTGAAGTCCAAGCTTGGCGCCGAAGATCAAACGCGGCTCGAGCTACACCTCAGCCGCATTCGCGAGCTCGAACAGGAGGTGCTCACGGCCGGTGAGGGGCCCGGCTCGCGCAGCTATGTCCCCACCCGGGCCGAGCGGGACGAATACGAGGCGATGAGCATGGGCCCTGCCACGAATGAGGGCCGCATCAAGGCAATGGTCAAGCTCACGGCGCTAGCGCTTCAGCTCGATCTGAGCCGCGTGGCGGTCCTCCAGTACGGGTGGCCCTTCGGAAACTATTCACTACCCCCTGAGTCCGGGCTCAATGGTGGCAGCGACCACGGCACGTCGCATCAAGATGACAAGAGCTACCTGCCCTGGGTGCAGTACAAGGTCAAGACGTTCAAGTACCTACTCGAATTGATGGACGCGGCCGTCGAGGTGGGCTCGCCGGGCGGGACGTTGCTCGGCAATTCGGTGACGCTGGGCACCAGCGACGTGGGCTTGGGCAGTCACAACACGGATCGCCACGGCATTCTCTTGGCGGGCACTGGCGGCGGCAAGATTGGTACGGGGATGCACCAAACCTTCACCGACGGCACGCCGATCAACAACTTGATGCTCAAGCTCATCGAGCTGATAGCCGTTCCAGGCATGGCGCCGAGCAAGTTCGGCGTCGATGGCACGTCACCACTCGCCCTAGCGACCTGACCCCCACACCGGAAGCGATCGCAACTTGTTCAAAAATCATACGGCAATGGGGGCCTTGTGCCTGCTGGTGGCCTGCGGTGGCCAAGAACCTTCGAGCTCTTCCGGCTCGGTCACAGCCGTCGCGGGGACCTCAGGCGCGGGACCGTTCGGCGCTGGGGCAACGTCGTCGACGGGGGATGCGGGCAGCCGCAGTGGGGGCGCATCGAGCGGTGGAGTCGTGACTCTCGGGGGCAACGCGGGTAGCGGTGGCAGCAGCGGCGCCGGCGGCGCTCCAACGCCGCAAGGCGGGTTCAGGGTCACGGTGGGCAACACTCTCGGCTTCGCTCGCGAGGATGAAATGGTCGAGCTGGCCTGGCGGACCGTGGTCGCCTCGATGCCAACCGTGACCCCGGAGACGGTCGTCGTGAACGTCGTGGGCGGCGCGGAGCTGCCCAGTCAAGCGCTCGACAACGACGGCGACGGCCTTTGGGACATTCTGATTTTTCCCGTTACGCTCGGCGCGGCGGAGAGCTTGGCCATCGAAGTCAGCGAAGGTTCGCCCGCCAAGCCCGCGCCTCGGGTGGTGGGCCAGCCCCGGCAGGCAGGCGCGGAGAATGACTACTACTTGGAGAGCGATCGCGTTGGGTACCGCGTCAAAGCGCATGGGCCCGCAAACAACGTTGACATCTTCCTCAAGAGCACCGCCAAGCTCGTGATCTACGACTGGTACGATCACGACTTTCACCAGGACAAGGGTGAAGGTCTAGACCCGTATCACATCGGCGAGCGTCCCGGCGCCGGCGGGAGTGGTCTCTTGATCGGCGGGCAATGGCGGCATCCCGCCTCCTATACCGGGGTCAAGAGCATGGCCAACGGCCCGCTGCGGGCCGAGGTCGAGCTGACCTATGCCGACTACGGCGGGGGTGGCGTCACCGTGAAAGAGATCAAGCGCATCAGGCTCGATGCTGGCGCCTGGCTGAGCCGCCATCAATCGACCTACACGCTCAGCGGCGCCGCGAGCGCGACGGCCGTTGGTGCGGTCTCGCTGCCCATTGCCAACGCGGCGGTCGTGCTCGGGCCGGGTTGGGCGAGCGCCTGGGGCGATACCGACGTAGCTAGCGCTGGGTCCTTCGGTCTCGCGCTCGTGGCGGAGCCAGGGACGAACGCGGCGCTCGAAAAGGTGCCTTCGTCCACCGTGGGCAGCAGCGACGCAAGCGGCGAAGTCTTCGTGCGCGCCGAGGTCGCGTCCGCGACGTCCTTCGCCTACTACGCCGGGGTGGGTTGGTCGAAGGGCG
>JANNWK010000819.1:0-4137 GCA_031408355.1 Myxococcales bacterium | reverse complement strand
CGGCCGGCGTCGCGGCAGGCACTTCGCCCGCCGTAACCAGGTTCTGCGTCGAAATCCCTTCTGGATCGAGCGCGATGAGCAGGTGGCCGCCGCGGTCTGCGTAACGAGAAAGCGAGGCGATCTCCTCAGGCGCGAACACCTCGGTGGGGCCAAGGATGAGGACGGCGTCGGCGTCGGTCGGCACGTCGCTGCCCAGGCCCTGGCCGAGGCCGAGATCCTTGACGGTGACGTTCTGTTTTTGCAGCAGCAGGCGTGGGATGTTGGCCGTACGGCCTTCCGACTCAGCTGCGCCCTTGGCCGCATCGTTGAGCTCGCCGTGACCGACCGTGAAGTAGACCGTCTTGCGCGAGCGAACCACCTTGAGCAGCTGCTCTTGGAAGTCTCGATCGAACGTCTTTAGCTTGGGTCGCGCGGCGACCATGTCGGTGCCAATCGTCAAGGTGTGGGTGACGGTGCCCTTCGCGAGGATGACCACGCCGTCCTGAGTGGCCCTGAGCTCACGAGCCAGCTTGGGGGCGAGCAGGCGATCCTTCACTTCGACCTTGAGCTTGGGGCTCGCGCCGGCCAACTCGCGGAGGTAACTCTCGACCTCGGGCTTGACCTCGTTCACGTCCGGAAAGAACGCGACCACACGGATCTCTTCGCTCAGGCTGGCGGCGATCTTCCGCGTCGATTCGCCCGGCTGCGAGGTCTTGAAGTACGAATAGTCCCACTTCTTCTGAATGCCACCGGACGCGTAAACCAGGAGCGAACCGTAGACGGCGACCAACGCAAGCGCGGCCCCCGCCAAGGCAGCCGCCTGAACCCGGCGCGCCTCAGGCCGTTCGGCCCGGCGCATGGGGCGCAGCGCTGTCTCCGCGAACACCTGCGGCAGCACGGAGAGGGTCATGAGCGAGACCCAGAGCACGCGCAAAAGCTCGATGGCGTGCTCGCGCTTCTCGGTCGCGAGCTTGGTCAGGCCTAGCCGGTCGGCGCCCGCGTCGGTGGTCGCGTAGTAGACGGCCAGTGAGAGCAGGCCCACCACCGAGAGCAGTGATAGCAAGCGCTCGATGGTGCGACGTTCGCCCTCGCTGCGAAACTTGGGCGAGAAGCGCAGCACAGTGGCCATCGCCACCGACAGGAGGCCGATGGCCGTCACCACGCCAGCACCCTTCTCGAGGCCAGAGAGCACGCGTTCGCCCACGTAGACGAGCGCCAGCCCACCCATGTAGAGCACGAAGAGCCAGCCGGGAGCGCCGGCCGAGCCAAGCGGCGACAGGCCCTTGGGGGCAGCCGGGCTCACGCTGGGCGTCCCGGGCTTTTGCACGTCGGTCATCGCCACCTCCGGGCCTCGAGCACCTTGGTCGAGGCGAACAGGAACGCGTAGGTGATCACCAAGTAATAGACGACGTTGGCGGGTTCGAGGATGCCTTGCATAAAGGGTCGGAAGTTCTCGTGGTGCAGCGCCAGCGCGGAAATGTAGGCATTGAGCGGCGGCTCGGAGGCCTTCGCCACCAGCCACAGCAGGATCATGACGGCGAGCAGGGCACCGCCCAAAATCACCGCGACGACCTGGGAGCGGGCCAGCGCGGAACCGAAGAGACCGATGGCAATCACGGCGCCGCCCAGCAGCAGCAGGCCCAGGTAGCCAACGAGCATGTGCCCGAGCGCCACCTTGCCATGGACGAAGATCCAAGCCGGCATGTAGGCCGAGAGAAACGTCATCGCGCCGAGCACGGCGAAGGCTCCCAGAAACTTCCCAATCACGATATCGCGGTCCGTCACGGGCGACGTATTGAGCAGCACCAGCGTACCGGTTTGGCGCTCTTCGGCCAGGAGGCGCATGGACAGGAACAGGGCCGCGACCATCGTCACGCCGCTGGTGTTGTAGAAAAACTGCTGAAGCACCTCAGCGCTCACGAGCTTTTGCCCGAGGCCGATCCAGTAGAAGAGGATGCCTTCGATGAGCAGCGCGCCGCTGACGATCACGGGGCCGAGCCAGGAGCGGAAATACGAGCTGAGCTCGCGGCGGGCGATCAGGAGAGCGCGGCTCATGCGGCACCGCCTTCCGTCTTGTCGGGCGCGCTGACGGGCGTCGGCGCCACCTCTGCTTCGTCACCCTCCCGGCGGCGCTTCTTCTTGCGGCGCGGCGTGGCGCCCTCGCCGGTTTCGCCCAGCAACTCAAGGAACATGCTCTCAAGCTCCTGCTCACGACCCAATGACAACACGCCGACGTTGGCGCCGACCAAGGCTCGGCACACTTCGTCGCGCACGTCAGTTTCAGCGCGGATACTCAGGGCGGCGATGCCCTCGCCCACTTCTGTAGTCGGCACCTCGTCCACCGAGGAAACTCCGGCCACGGCCTGCGCGATCTCTTTGGCGCGCGCCGCTGTGGCCGCCGAGGGGCTGCCCGCAAGACGGACCGTGACGGCAATACGCGAGCCCTGTCGGAGCGCGATCGAGAGCTCGCGCTCGGTCCCCGACCAAGCGATCCGCCCGTCGTTGATGACCAGGATGCGGTCACAGGTTTCGCTGATCTCCGACAGGATGTGGCTGGAGACGACCACGGTATGGTCACCCTTCAGGTTCTTGACCAGCTCGCGCATCTCCACGATTTGCACCGGATCCAGGCCCGAGATGGGCTCGTCCAAAACGACGAAATCGGGCGCGTGCACGATGGCTTGAGCGATACCGACACGCTGCTTGTAACCGTGCGAAAGCGCCCCTATCACCTTCTTCGCGACGTCCCCTAGCTCCGTGAGCTCCACCGCCTCGGCGACGAGCTTGGCCGTCTTGGCCCGCGGCACCCCGCGCAGCTGCGCGGCGAACGCCAGGTACTCGCTGACGCTCATGTCCTCGTACAGCGGGGGCTGGTCCGGCAGATACCCGACCTTGGCCTTCACCTCGTCCGGCCGCTCGACGACATCGAGCCCAGCCACCCTCACCTGACCGCTGGTCGGCAGCAGGTCGCAGGCCAGGATGCGCAGAGTCGTGGTCTTGCCGGCGCCATTGAGACCAAGCAACCCGACGATCTCGCCGCGCTCGATGGTCGTCGTCACCGGACCGACGGCCCGCTGGTCGCCGTAGTACTTAAAAAGTTCTTGGATTTCGATCAAACCAGACCTCGACGCTCGGAGAGATGCCGCGCTCTAGGCGCTGCCGTGCCCGCGCTGCGGCTTGGGCGGTTACCACAAAGTTTCGGCGCGTGATAACAAGAACCTCGCGCGCTTATTCCCCTGATGGCCCCCGTCGCCCACGCCTCCCAGGAAACCCTCGAGAGCCGCATCGTTCAAGCGGGGCTCGCCCTGGGCCTGGCGCGCGTCGGCTTCGCGACCGCCGAACGCTCCGAACAAGCGGCCGAACGCCTGGAGCAGTGGCTCGAGCGGGGGCTCCACGGCGAAATGCAGTACCTGCGCGGGCCGCTCGACCGGACTTCACCGGCGGGGCTATTCGGAAGCGTCAAGAGCTTGGTGGTCGTGGCGCTACCGTACGGCAACAGCGAGACCGCGACCGCGTTGGGCGAAGCTGGGACCGGCAAGCTCCGCGGCACCGTGGCGCGTTACGCGCGCGGCAACGACTACCATCGCGTCCTCAAAGCGAAACTCGAGTTGCTGGCCCAAGCCATCGAAGCGCTCGTGGGCAGACCGGTGGGGCGCCGCGCCTGCGTGGACAGCGCGCCCCTTTTGGAGCGCGACTTTGCTGAGCGCGCTGGGCTTGGATTTCCCGCGAAATCAAGCCTGACCATCCTGCCGGGCGTCGGCAGCTTCGTGCTGTTGGGCGAGCTCCTGGTGGATGTCGAGCTCACGCCGAGCGCCGCGTCCGGCGGCGGCTGCGGCAGCTGCACGCGCTGCCTGGTGGCCTGCCCCACGGGCGCGTTCCTGGGTCCGCACCTGCTGGACGCGCGACGCTGCATTTCCTACCTGACGATCGAACTCAAGGGCTCGATGCCGCGGGAGCTGCGCGGACTGGTCGGCAACCATGTGTTTGGCTGCGACATCTGCCAAGACGTCTGTCCGTGGAACCAAACGCGCCACGCGCCCGCGGCGGCCCCGGAGCTTGCACCCCGCCCCGATTTACTCGCGCCTGATCTGGTGGAGCTACTCTTCCTCACTTCCTCTGGCTACAAGCGCCTCGTGCGCGGCACCGCCTTGGCTCGGG
>JANNWK010000818.1:0-5331 GCA_031408355.1 Myxococcales bacterium | reverse complement strand
CGAGCAACAGCACCGGCAGCTCATCGTTACCGCGGGTGAGGGAATGCGTGATGGATCGTCGGAGCTGAGCGCGCACAAACTCCGCCAAAGTGAGTGGATCCTTCTCGATCGCGCCGACCAGCGATAGCGCCTCGAGGATCGCGCGCAGATCCCGGATGTTGACGGCCTCCTCGGCCAAGCGCCGGAGTACGTCCGCCAGTTGATTCAGCGTGATGGGCTTGGGGACGACGTGTCGCACGTTCGCGGGAGCCACCTGCTCCAGCTCGTCGAGTAGGCCCTGGGTCTCGGAAAGCCCGATAAAATCCGGACAGCGCCGGCCGAGCGGCGGCAGTAGCTCACCCAGCAGGTACTCGGCGACCTGCGCGTCAGGCTGCGGCGGCAGCTCGATCAGTAGCGCGGGCACTTCGTGCAGCGAGAGTACGGCGCTGCGCTCGGGCAGGTGCTGGGAGACCGAAATGCGCCCCTGTGGCAGTGGCACGCCGCGGTCCCTAAAGACGATCTCTCGGGCGGCACTGAGCGCCGAGCGCAGGCCGGCGCGCCGAACCTCCGTGCCGCGCAACTCGTCGTCCACGAGACTGCCTAGGTCACTCGACACCTCGACCGACCAAGGTACGACCACCGGCACGAAACGCGGCCCCGACAGCGAACCAGGCCGGCGCTGCACGGGCTCGGTTTGGCGGAGTTCCGCCTCGGCCCGCAGCTGCTTCACTCGGGCTCGCGACCCCACAAACATCAGGCCGCCAATGACCAGGAAAGGCACGGCTGGCAAGCCTGGCGTGGCGGCTAGCCCGAGCACGAAGAAGCTACCAAGTCGCAGCGCCTGGGGTTGACCCAAGATCTGGGCTGCTAGCTCGGTGCCAAGTGGCGTGTCGGCCTCTTCGCTGGCGACGCGAGTGACGATGATGCCCGCGGCCATCGCCATGACGAGCGCCGGGATCTGGGTCACCAGGCCGTCGCCGATGGTGAGCAAACCGTAGCGCTTGAGCGCCGCCCCGAGCTCCATGTTGCGCTGACCCACGCCAATCGCCAGTCCGCCCAGAATATTGATGATCGTGATGATGAGCGAAGCGATGACGTCGCCCTTGACGAACTTCATGGCGCCGTCCATGGCGCCGTAAAACTGGCTTTCGCGCAGGAGCGTGCGGCGTCGATGGCGGGCCTCGGTGCCGTCGATGCTGCCGGAGCGAAGCTCAGCGTCGATGGCCATTTGCTTGCCGGGCATCGCGTCGAGCGTGAAACGAGCGCCCACTTCCGCCACGCGCTCGCTGCCTTTGGCGACCACCACGAACTGGATGATGGTCAGGATGAGGAAGATCACTCCGCCGACGACGTAGTTGCCGCGCACCACAAACTGGCCGAAAGCTCGGATGACCTCGCCAGCATCGGCCTGCAGCAGGATCAGGCGTGTAGAAGAAACGTTGAGCGCGAGGCGGAAGAGCGTGGTGAGCAGCAGCAGGCTAGGGAATGCTCCGATCTTGAGCGCGTCCCCCACGTAGAGAGCGACGAGCAGCACTCCGACCGACACTGCCAAATTCGACGCGATGAGCAGGTCCAGCAGCCACGTGGGCAGCGGAACGATCATCAACGCCACGATGGCGATGACGAAGCCCGCCAGCGCGGCGTCCGCGCTGCCTAGGCGCGGCTTTTGCGCCCTTAACCCGAGCGCTGGGGCAGGGGAAGCAGGTTGCGCCGCCATCAGCTGGGCGAAGTGAACACGCCCAGCACGCCCGTGTAAAGCTGCAGCGTGGGCTTGCCGCCCACCTCGGAAATCTCGAACGAAGACTGCATGCCCGCGAGGGGCAGGTCCCCGAGCCTGGCCCGCAGGATCTTGATATCGACGTCTCGAGTTCCGTACAGGCCGGGGCCGCGCCCCGCGCAATTCAGGTAGAGACCGAAGCGGGGCGCTGCGCCGTTGGTGTCCCTCAGGAGTTCGCGCACGGCTAGCTGCAGGTCGTCGCGTGCCGCTTTGGCGTCTCTGATGGCAAACGCCAGTCGCATGCCCGGCTTCACTTCGTCCGAAACCAAGAGGCCCTGCCGGACCGGATCGACCCCCTGAACGGCGCGGAGCAGCAACTCGGGCCGCAGCCGCAGCACAGACGGCTCGGTTCCGGGGTCGTCCACAGTTGGCGGAGCGAGGGCCACAAACACCAGGGGCTCGTCCACCAGCCCTTCGGCGACGGAGCTCAGCACCTCCAGGGCCGGGGTTCCCTCGATTTCGAGGACCATCGGTCCGCGGGTCTTCGTGATGAGCCTGAGCGGCATGAGCAAGCGACAGGCCGCTGAGGCGCGCACGAGCGGCGGCGGGAGCCCAGCAAGCAACATGCCGCCGGCCGGCCCCTCGCTGACGGTCCCCGTGACCGAGACGGCCAGCACGGGAGCTTCGCCGACGGTGCCCGCGCCGAGCACGCGAGTGCTGCGCAACTCTGAAAGCGGCTCAAGCACATGAGGAGCAAGCCCATTCGGTCGGGCGAACACGACGGCGGTGCGGCTTTGACCGGGCAGAGCGCGGGTCTGGATGGCAGCCGCCAACTCGCTACCCACCGCCTCGGCGCTCGTTCCCGCCACGCAGAAGGATTCCGCCGAGCCGCCGGACCAGATCAAACCGGCCGCGGCCGACTGCCCTTCCGCGAGCTCGCCCCGCTCCGTGAGGACCCCGGCGCCCGCCGCCAGACACACCGGCAGCCCTGGCAAAGCCTGGGCGAGGCTGCCCGCCACCTCCCGAAGTCGCTGGCCTAAGGCGCCGGTCGTGAAGACGAGCGCGCCGCTCGGCCGTGCCACACGCCGGGCGGCCTGGGCGAGCGCTCGGGCCGCTTTCTCCGGATCTTCGCTGGTAATGCTGAAGCTCTGGGCAGCGCTCATGGCTTAGGCCAGGATACCCTCTTTCGCTCGGCCCGAGCATTCCCTATCTTGACCTCGAATGCCTGACGACACCCTCCTTCACATGCGCTCGCACGGCGCCTCGGACATTGGGCGGCGCCGTCAAGTGAATGAGGACGCCTACCTTTGTGACGATGAGCTTGGCCTCTGGGTCGTCGCCGACGGCATGGGTGGGCACGCTGCCGGGGAGATCGCCAGCCAAGAGGCCATCGACACCATCCACGGCATGGTCAAACGAGGCAAGACGAGCCTCAAGCTGGAGGGCCCGCTCACCGACGAGCGCGGGCGCGCGGCCGCACGCTTGCTCGAGGGCGCCGTGCAGGCAGCGACCTACATCGTTTACGCCATGGGCGAGATCGACCGCGGCAAGGCGGGCATGGGCACCACCATCACGGCGATGATGCGCTTCGGCGGTGCCATCGTGACGGCCCAGGTCGGCGACAGCCGCATCTACCGAGTACGCGCCGAGCAGGCCGAGCAGCTCACCGAAGACCATACGCTCATCAGCTGGCAGCTGAAGCAGGGCATCATCACGCCCGAGGAAGCCCGCGTCAGCAAGCAGCGCAACGTCATCACGCGGGCCGTGGGCAGCCGCGACTATGTTCAAGTGGATACGAGTGTTTCCCAACCATTGCTCGGGGACGCCTTCCTGATTTGTAGCGATGGTCTACATGGTTACCTGGGCACTGAAGAGATCCCGGCCATCCTGGCGGAAGGCGGCAGCATTTCGGTGAAGAAGCTGATTGAGTTGGCCAACCTACGCGGGGGCAAGGACAACATCACGGCTATCGTGGTTGAAGTGAGCTAGGGAGGGATCCAGGGGAGGGGGTGGCCCCGGGGCCCCCTTCAGCGTCGTGGCCCGCGACAACCACGCCTGGGCGAACGAAAACTTGGCCCCAAGCCGGCGTATTCGTTACCCAAGACCGACATGAGCTACCGCAAGGTTGGAGTCGTCATGGGTGGGACCTCGTCGGAACGACAGGTCTCGCTGGCCTCGGGCGAGGCGGTGTCGCTGGCGCTCGACGAGCTGGGCTTTGATGTCCGCTCGATTGTGCTCGGGCCCAGCGACGACGCGCTGTCCGTGCTGGCCGGCAATGACATGGACGCGGCGTTCCTAGCGCTTCACGGCAAGCTCGGCGAGGACGGCTGCGTCCAGGGCCTGCTCGAGTTGCTGGGCATCCCCTACACCGGCTCGAGCGTGCTTTCGAGCGCGCTGGCGATGGATAAGCTCAAGTCTAAGGAGCTGTTCCGGCTGCACAACGTGCCCACTCCCCCCTACTACACGTGGAACGAGCCGCAGAGCCTGGCCGAGCTCGAGGAGGTGCACGGGTCCTTCGGCTTCCCGGTGATCGTCAAGCCTCGCCGCGAGGGCTCAAGCATTGGCGTGAGCCGCGCCAATAACCTGAGCGAGCTGTCGACGGCGGTCCAAGCCGCCTTGGCCTTCGACTCGTCGGTGCTGGTGGAGCGCTTCATCGAGGCCCGTGAGGTCGCCGTTGGCATTCTCGACGGTCGCGTGCTGGGAGCCATCGAAATCGCGCCGCGCAGCGGGATCTACGATTTCGCCGCCAAGTACACACCCGGCGCGACCGACTACTTCATGCCGGCTCGCCTGGCGCCCGCCCGTTACCGCAACGTGCTCAATCTGGCTGAGCGCGCCGCCGAAGCGCTGGACACCAGCGGGGCCGTGCGCGTCGATCTGCTCGTGACGGAAGGCCAGAACGAGTACGTGCTCGAAGTGAACACGTTGCCCGGCATGACCCCAACCAGCCTCCTGCCCAAGATAGCTGGGGCGGCCGGTTTCGAGTTCGGGGAGCTGTGCACGGCGATCCTAGGCAGCGCCCGCTTGCATACACGCAAGGCCGAATCGCGCCATGTGCCCGCGGCCGCGCCCGCCGTTGAGCTGGCCACCGAAGAGAGCGCCGTCGTGCTTCGCGCTCGCTACGGTGCGGGCGGGCGCTCGCAGCGGTCCCGCACGGCTTGATTGTAGCGCCCCGTCAGTTCGACCACGTCTTCCTTCCGATCCTCTGGAGGGAAGTAGACGTAGCGGGCTGCCTCCGCCCGCGAGCGCTCGGCTTGCCCAGGGTTCACGGCGATACCGCCGATGCCGAGACCGAAACCGAGCAGCACAGAAACGCCGCCGCCCACCGCTCTTGAGCTGCTGACCTCTTGCTGCTGGTCGCCGTTGACCTGGCGCGTTTCAAAGGCCGTGACAAACAGGATAGTGCCGACCGTTACGGCGATGATGCCCGCCACGCCAAGTCCGGCGGCCACCACTTGCTTGGTGTCGTGCTCCCTGACGCCCTCGCGGTGCCGCGCGAAGCTGGGTCCACCGCCCATGTCGTCGCTCAAACTCGGGATCGAGACGGGGCGACCTTCGCCGACCCGGTAGAGCGCGACGCCGTCGTCGCGTGTCTCCGAGCGCGCCCCCCTCTTGTCGACGAGCTCCGAGCGGGT
>JANNWK010000817.1:0-7606 GCA_031408355.1 Myxococcales bacterium | reverse complement strand
GCCAAGTTGCAGCCGATGAGCTGCTGCAGCTTGGCCGGATCGCCGGCGAGCTGCTTCGCCACGCGATAAGCGAGGTCCGACTGCGACGCGACGAAAGCTGCCGCCAACGGCTCGACGTTGCTGTCGTCGGTGAAGAGGCGCGACCGCGTGGGGAAGCGCGCCTGCGGACCCGGCGTGGCTTCGACCTGCTGCAGCTCATTGGCGAGCTCGTAGTCGGCAAGCAGTCGGATGGGCCAGTCGGGAGCGTCCTCGCCCAGGCATGCCTCGGGCAAGTCGCCACCGAAGCCTGACGTCGCCCCGGTCGAAGCACCCCCGGCACCAGCCTTGCCGCCGGTCGTCGAGGCTCCGCTTGGGTCGCGGCTCGTGCGGCCGCATGAAGCCACGAGCACCAACACCAGCAACGAACAGAACCTCACCACCATCGTCGGTTAGTGTGCCGAGCCGTCGGTTTTTGACCAAAGCAAGCACGCCGACGCCCACATTCTGTCGAAAGCATAATAGTTTCGAGGATTGCTCCCGTCAGGGCCACAGGGCGATCGATAGCTCGAGGCTCGCCCACGGGCGCACGGTCCAAGGCACGAAGAGGGCTTCGCGTTGACCCGCCCGATCGATCGTGTAGCGAGCCCGCACCAGGGCGACATCGGCGCCCATGAACAAGCCAAGCCTCAGCTCGTCCCATGCATGGGTCAGGCCCCCCAGGGGTTGAGCCACCGGGTCCACAGTCCAGCTCGTTCGGGCGAGCGTCGCGTCGTTTGCCTGCAGGCGCTTCGGTCGTATTCTCACGGCGTCGAGCCCTGCGCCAACGCCTACCAGGACTTGCCAGCGAGAGGTGACTCGCTGCTCCAGCGCTACAGCGACGCGGGCGCTCAGCGCGGTGAGGTCGACGCCTACCTCCTCGCTTCCAAAGCGAACCGGCAGGCGGCCCCGCACGCCGCCGCGGAGGGCGAAGCTTCCGGTGCTCCACCATAGCCCCAGGCCCGGGCCATGCGACAGGCTGGCGGTGTCGAGCAACTGAAGCTCGTAGTCGCTCGCGAGCCGAAGGCGCGGCCGCGAGCCGACGTTGGCAGCGTCCACTCGCGGCGCCATGGTCTTGGGCGGAGCGGGCGCCGCGGAGGGCGCCGAGACCGAGCGTTCGTACTCGATACGCTGCACGCCGATGGGTGCTCCCGTTAGGATGGCCTGCACCGAGCTGCGAGCCGCCACCACGAGCAACTCGACCGCGACTTCGTCGAAGCCACTCGAAAGATCGAACTTTCGTACGTAGACACGCTCCCCATCCGTCAGGAAAAGACTGGCGGTATTGGCCTTCGAGAGATCAAACGATAGCTCGGCGGAAGACGCACGAGACTCCATTGCCCCGACCTTCACGGGATCGATACGCAATCTGCGTTCAAACTGGAGCACGACGCCGAGGCGTTGAAAGGGATCGCTCAGCGCCGTCTGCAGGGCCGCCAAGTCGCTGGCAGGTCCAGCCATCAGGACTCGCAGCGTTGCCGCAGGTTTGGAGCGGGTCTCTTGGGCGCTCACGCGCTGCGCAAAAAGGCCGAACGTCAGCCCAAGGGCCAGAGCTATGAACGCTCGCGTCACCGCCTAGCGCAGCTCTCGAAGGCGCAGCTGGGCCCGCGCGGCCTGGGCCGACTTCGGGAACTGCTGAACCAGCGCCTCCAGTGCCTTCCGCTCTTCCGCGACTCGACCTAAACGCTGCAGCGAAAGCGCGCGCCCGCCCAAGGCATCCTCCGACCCCGGGCCGCGGCCACTCAAGTAGCGGTCGAACTGCGCGAGCGCCTCGCTCGAGCGACCTCGATCCAGGAGCAACCAGCCCATCGTTGCGTGGGACTGTCGAGCTTCCGGCGACGTCGGGAAGCGCAGCTGCAACTTGCGATAGGTATCGAGCGCCTGCTCGTCCATCCCCCGACGTCGCAGCTGATTGGCTTGGGCGAACAGGTCGGCGGGCGTTTCCTCGGTGCTGGCCGGCTTGGGCTCGCCTGGACTGACATTGGCATTGACAGGACGAGGCTCCGGGGTGCTCTCAACCTGCGGAGGAGGCGTGTGCTCAGCGCTGGTGATTGCCCGGACGGAGCCAGGCGCTGGCCGCGTCGCTTCCAGCGGCACCGGCCCGGCACTGGCAGCGCTCTCGACTTCGCGACCGAGCCACAGGCCGCGCGCGCCAGCGAGCGCGGCAACCAGCGATGCCGCCGCGGCCAGCACCCACACGTTACGTTGCCGGCGTAGCCCGCCCGGTCTCATCCGGAGCAACACGGCCTCGATGGCGCGGCCGTCGAGGCGCTCGTCCAGCTGATTCCGAGCGCGCTCGGGCACGCCGGACAGCTTGAGTTGTAGTGCGCAGGCCGCGCAGGTTCTTGCATGCTCTTGGAGCTTGTCCACCTCGACCTGTGGCGCGGCTCCTCGCAACCTGCGATCGAAGGTTTCCAAGAAATGGTCTTCGCCGTCCATCATGAGGGACCTCCCGATGCCGAGCGAAGAACTGCGTCGCGCTCGATGTAGTAACGAAGGGCTTCACGTCCGAGGCGAAGCCGACTCTTGACGGTGTTGGGCGAGGCTTCGCAGATCTCGGCGATCTCACTGATCGAATACTCGAGCACCATCCAGAGCACGAGCACCTCCGACTGCAACTGCGGCAGCTTGGCGAGCGCGCGATCCAGCGCTCGCCGCTGCTGCTCCGCGATCGCCTCCTGAGACGGTGAACGCCTCGAATCGTCTGCGTTCTGCTCGACCTCACTCGTGAGCAGGAAGCGCTCGCGCCAAGTGCGTGCGCGTTTTTTGGCAGAGATAGCCGTTCGAAACGCGATGCGGACTGCGTAGTGGACGATGTTGCTCTCAAAGCGGAAGCCCGGCAGGGCTCGGGCGAACGAGAGCAGGGCGTCTTGAATCGTGTCCTCCAAATCCGGGTGATTGCTACGCAGAATGCGCTTGACCGTGCGACGGACGTCAGCAGCAACGTGGTGTAGCAACTCGTGAGTAGCCTGAACGCCCCCGCCGAGCGCTCGCTCTACGAGAAGGTTCTGTAGACCCCGTGGCCCGCGTTCCTCGCGAGGCGCGCACGCGGGAATGGGCAGTGCTTCAAGCGGGGCGAGTCGCATGCGTCCGCTCGCATTCTGAACCCGAGCCTAGCCGAGCACAATGCGGTCGCGATGATTTTCCGCTAGCCTGCGGGGATGCACGCTCGCGCGGCCGCTGTCCTCCTTCTAGCGAGCACCACGCTTTCGACGTCGGCTTGCTACGACGACGAGCGGCTCCTGGGCGCGCTCGCAGCTGCGAGCGGTGGCACGGCCGGCGCCTTCGTGATGGCGCCGGAGTCGCTCGGACCATTCGGACCTCCGCGCCTGATATCGGAGCTCGCAGATCCCGACAGAGATCAGTACGACGCCACGCTTTCTGCGGATAAATTGCAGATTTTCTACCGCTCGGAGCCGCGCCGCAGCCCCGGGACGGGTCGTTCGGAAATCCTGATGGCGACCCGCAGCGACCCGACCGGACCGTGGGGCACGCCGCAATTGGTGGAGCCAATCGACGCGCCCGATGCGTGGAATGTGGCACCGGAGCTCAGCTCGGACGGGCTCACCCTCTGGCTCTCCTCGGACCGCTCGCCAACAATTGGCGGGCTGGACTTATGGGTCAGCAGTCGCTCGGACGCGGCGAGCCCTTGGTCTCCACCAACTAACATTACCCCGCTCAACACCGAGCATTGGGATACGGACCCCAGCGTCGACACGGGCCAGCGGTCCCTGGTGTTTTCCCGGCGAGCCGCTGGCGAGGACGCGGAGCTGTTCAGCTCTCAACGTACCGGGGCAACGCAACCCTGGCAGCCGGCGCAACGGGTCGAAGAGCTGAGCTCACCAGCGGATGAATGGGACGCGGCGCTGGCGGGCGCTGGTCTCTTGCTGTTTTTCGTGTCGAATCGTCGCGATCCCGCAGACTTGTTCGCTTTGCACATCTACCAAACCACGCGGCCGGCCCTGGACCAGCCCTTTGCCAGCCCGGTCCTCATGGACGAGCTCGCCGCCCTGGGCGCGACGGACGAGGATCCCTGGTTCTCCAATGACGCGCGCCACGTCGTGTGGACATCGACCCGCGGCGGACGCAGGCACCTTTACGAGGCGTTTAGGTAGGGCCGGCGGCGCTCGCTCGGCCAGATCCCCCAGCGCCGTCGCTTTTCTTGATCCAAACCTGGGTCTCGCCTGCCCTGAGGCAGTAGTGAAGACGTTAGCGGCACTCGTCGCGGTAGTTTCCGTGCTCTGCCTGGGCTGCGAAGCGCAGCGCGGTGGCTCTTTGGGAGGCGACCCGCCACCCAGAGGCCCGGGGGGTGGGGCCAGCGCCGTCGGCGGCAACGGACCCGGTGGGGGCGCGTCCTTCGCCGCCCTGGAGCCCTCGCCTGCCGTGATGGCCCGGCTGACCGCCCCTCAGTATCAGAACGTGATCCGCGATCTCTTTGGGATCACCTACGACCGGCCCGAGCTCGAGATCGACACCAGGCCGTACAATTTTTCCGTCATCGGGGCCGCGACCTCCAGCGTGACAGAGCGCGGTGTCGGGCTGTATGGCAACGCGGCGTACGCCCTGGCTGCCCGAGTGTTTGCTGACACGGCGTTGCGTACGACGCTGGTCCCTTGCCAGACCACGCCCACGCTGGAGGCTACCTGCCTCACCCAGTTCGTCGAGCAGTTTGGATTGCGCGCATTTCGGCGCCCGCTGCAACCCGCGGAGGTGCAGCGCTACGTTGGGCTCGGGCTCGCGGTAGGGACCACGGATCCGTGGCTGGGCCTGCAATACGTCGTCGCCGGCATGCTGCAGTCACCGAACTTCCTGTACCGGGTTGAAACGGGCGAACCGGCCCCGGAGCATCCGGGCTGGTCGCGCTACACGGCCTTTGAGATGGCGACGCGCCTCTCGTTCCTGCTGCGCAACAGCATTCCCGACGCCGAGCTGCTGCAGGCAGCCGCGACGGGTGGCCTATCGACGCCAGAAGGCGTGTTGGCGCAGGCGCAGCGCCTGCTGGCCGACGCGGCTCCGACTCGCAACATGATTGACTCGCTGTTTCGCGAGTACTTAGACGTACCGTTGCTCAACGACGTGAAGTTTCCTGTGGAAATGGACCCAGCAGGCACCATCGCGGTGTCGATGGGGAAGGAGATCACCTCGCTGGTGAGCCGAATCGCCCTGGAAGAGCCAGGCGATATGCGCACGCTGTTTACGACGCCAAAGACCGTCGTCGATGGGCCGCTGGCCGCGCTGTACGGCGTGCCAGCCCCGGCGCCGGGCATGTTCGCCAATGTCGAGTTCCCAGCGGACGCTCAGCGCGCGGGCCTGCTGACAACGGGCGCAATGTTGACCATCCACAACCGGCCCAATCGAACCTCGCCGACGATTCGCGGCTTCTTCATTCGGCAGCGCCTGCTCTGCGGCACGGTCCCGCCGCCACCCGACAACATCCCGCCGCTGCCGGAAGTCGACATGGGTGCTGCCACGACAGTGCGCGAGAAGCTCCAAGAGCACGCCACCAACCCCGCATGCTCGGGCTGTCATCGGATCATGGACCCACTAGGCCTCGGGATGGAGGAATTCGATCAGTACGGTCGCTACCGCACCGTTTACGAGAACGGGCTGCCCATCGACAACAGCGGCGACCTGGACGGAGCGACGTTCAACGGCGCCCGTCAGCTCGGCGACCTGCTTTCCAAGGACGAGCGCGTGACGGCCTGCTTCGTGACCCAAATGTATCGCTATGCCTCGTCGCGCCTCGACGCGGCGGGCGAAGAAGGCCTGCTGGCTGGGCTCACGGCCAGCTACGGCGCGGGCGGGTACCAATTCCAGCCGCTCTTGCTGGCCTTGGTGCAGAGTGAAGGGTTTCGTTACTTCAAGCCGGAGGCTCCATGATCTCTCGTCGCACGGCCCTAAGAGGAATGCTCGGAGGCTCGGCGTTTGGGCTCGGTTTGCCGCTGTTTGAGCGCATGCTGAACACGAACGGGACGGCCCTGGCCCAGGGGGCATCGCTCCCCAAGCGCTATGGCCTTTTCTTCTGGGGTGGCGGTTTGCCGTGGAGCAACCGGCACAAGCAGCTCGCCCATGAGGGCAACCCGGCACCCATGGATATTCCGGACGCCGACCTGTGGACCCCCACCACCACCGGCAAAGGCTTCGCGGTCCCCGAGTTCATGCAACCCCTGGCTCGGCACCAGGCCAACTTCAGCGTGGTGACCGGACTCGAACCGCACACCGATATCCCGACCGATCCTCCGGGTCAGGGCGACGGACACATGCGCGGCATCTGCGTGACCCTGACCGGCGACAAGATCCAGACCGAGACGTTCGACCACGATCCCCACATTTTGTCCGTGAATCGGCAGACGATGGATCAGTTCATCGCCAAACACCCTGAGTTCTACGCGGATGGAGCCCCATTCTTTAAGTCCCTTGAGCTGGGGATGAGCAAGGCCGTGCTCCACGACTACGGTACCTGGCTGGCCGTCTCCCACAATGGGCCCGACTTGCTCAACATCCCGGTCCGCGATCCGCAAGCTTTTTTCGACCACGTATTCGCGGTCAAGCCTGACTTCGCCGAGGTCGCCCGACGCACCAGCGTGCTGGATGTCGTCATGGAAGACATTCGCCAGCTTCAGCCACGGCTGGGCGCTCGCGACAAGCTGCGCCTTGACGAGCACCTGACTCACGTCAGTGAGATTGAGCGGCGCCTCAAGCTCGCCCAGGCCGCGTGCACCAACCCCGCCGCGCCTGTGGGCGCGTTCGACGGCGAGCAGCAGAACATGGCCAAGCTCGACATCATGGGCGATATCCTGGTGGCCGCGCTGCGCTGCGACATGACTCGCGTATTCACGACGGCGTTTACCACCTGCGCCTCAATTATGCCGATGAACGCCGCAGGTGAGGTGGGTGGGCCCGGCGCCATCCAGATGCACGACGCCTTGCACCAGGGCAATCGCCCCGTCGTGATCGCCGCCACCAAGTACTACATGACCGCGTTCGCCAACTTGCTCGACAAGCTGGCGGCTGAAGTCGACGTCAACGGTCAAACCCTGCTCGACTCGTCCGCCATTCTGGGCACCTCCGAGTACGGCGAAGGCTACACCCACAGCAACAAGGAGACGCCCGTCATCATCGCCGGCAAGGCTGGCGGGGCGCTCGACCCCGGTTGGCATGTGCGCGATGAAGGCGGCAACTTCTCGCGCGCCCACCTGACCGTCCTCCGCGCGCTCGGCATCAACGTCCCGACATTCGGCTTCAACGGCGCAGAAACCTCCGACGTGCTGCCTTTCCTCGTCGCGTAGGCTGCACACCGCATGCAATTCCAAGGTCGCGCGACGCTCATCGTCTCTGGCTGGCTCTCGTGTGCCCTGCTGGCCTGCTCGGGCGGCGAGAGTCCGTCAAGCCCGGTGGCTGCGGCTGGCCTGGCAGGAGCGTCCAACACGGCCGGCACCGCTGGCGGTTCTGGGCTCACGGCGGGATCAGGAGGCGTGAGCCCCATCGGGGCAGCCGGCGCTGCCAACACGGGCGGAGCGAGTGGCACAAGCGCGGGCGGCCCGAGCGGCGGCGCGGCGGGCAGCGGCGGCCAAGCGGGCGGACCTTCAGG
>JANNWK010000816.1:0-2477 GCA_031408355.1 Myxococcales bacterium | reverse complement strand
CGAAGGAGGGGGGACTGTACCTGGAAGGGGTGGCCATCAGCGCCGAGCGACTGCGCGCGCGACTGGCCGCCGCGCGCCGCGTGACGTCCGACCTGCGTGCCGTCATCGCGGCCGACGGGGCGGTGCCCCACCGGCGCGTGGTGGGGCTGATTGACCTCTTGCGCCAAGAACACGTGGAGCGTTTTGCCATCAACGTGGACGCCGATGACCTCACCAAGCCCTGACCAGCGCTGGCCCAGCCGGCGCCGGCGTCTGCTCTTCTGCTGGACACTCCGGATTGTCCAGCTTTCGGGCAGCGGGCTGCTGCACGGCTTCGCGTATGCGGCGCTTGGTTCCGCTCCGCCCGCGCCCACTGAGCCGCCGCGCAAGAGCCCGTTGCGCTTCGAGGTCGTGGGCAAGCCCGTGCCGAGCGTCCCGGTGTCGCCGCCGCCGCCGCCCCTCACCACGCCCGTGCGGAGCCCGCCGCCTCCGCTCCGGGCGAAGCCCAGCCTTGAGCCCGCCCGGGTGCCGGACGCGCCCAGCTCGGCCGCGGAGCCGCCGGAAACGCGCGGTGTCACCCTGGCGGCGGATGCTCCCGGTTCAAGCTTCGCCATGCCGCTCGATACGGTCGGTGCCCTCGCCTCGCCTGCACCCAGAGCTGAGCCGCGACTTGCCAGGCTGTCGTCTCCCCAGACGCGGACTTCAGTGCCTGCCCCGGCGTTGGTGAGGCTGGGCGATCTGTCAACGCGTCCTTCGCCTCCGCTCCTGGGCGCGGCTCTCGAGAAGAACTATCCGCAGGACGCCCGACGTCGGGGCTTGAGCGGCAGCGCCAAGATCCGGGTGCGCGTCGACGCGGATGGCGTGGTTCGAGCCGTGCGGCTACTGGACGAGAGTACGCCGGAATTCGGTGCGGCGTGCGCCAGAACCCTCACCGGTTCGCGCTGGTCCCCGCCTCGGGACAAGGCCGGGCGTTCCGTCGCCACCGAGATCCGCTACACCTGCCGGTTCGTGGTGCAACCATGAGTCCTCTGGCCCCCGCTAGTCTTCGGTTGGCCGCGCTCGCGGCTTTGCTGCTCGCGTTCACGCCGCGCCTGGCGCGTTCAGCAGACGCCGCCCCCAGTGAGGGCACCCCGGTCACGCTGCCGGAGAAAGCGGTCAAAGAAGCGCCGCTCAGGGTCTGGATCGACGAACGGGGCGTTGCCTTTGACAGGGCACGCTTGAGGGAGTCGCTGGCCCGCGAGCTCACGCGCGAAGTGGTGCTGGAGACCGACGCGGGGCTCGCTAGCGTTCGCATTCAGCTTGAGGGCGCGCGGCGGGCTCGGGTCAGCTACACAACGCCGAGCGGCGAGGATCTCACACGCGCCGTGGAGCTGCCGCCGGACCGTGAACGCTCGATGCAGGTGCTCACCTGGCTGACCGTGAACCTCGTGCGGGACGAGGCGTCGGAGCTGCTCGACGAGCTGCGCCGGCGTCGCAAGGAGCAGGGGGAAGCGCCGGCGGCCGAAGAAGTCCCGGCCGCGCCGCCCCCAGCGGCCGACGCTACCGCTGCGCCCGTCGCAGAAGCTGTTCGGATCCCGCCCCGCGGAGCCCAGCGCGCGGGAAAGCCGGCTAGGCCCGTCGGGGTTCGCGGCGCGGGTCTGCTCCGCGAGCCGGCGAAGCGCTTCGATTTGGCGCTGGCTACGCCCATCGCGCTGCTACCGGACAGTCGGCGCCGCGAGTTGTGGCTTGAACTGGCAGCGGGCTACGCCGATGTGGGCGGGCTACGCGGAGCCGGCGTGTCGCTCGGTGGCCTGTGGGTTCGAGAGGACGTGCGCGGGGCGGCCCTGGCGCTCGGCTTGGTGAAGGTGGGGGGCAGCGTGCGCGGGGCGGCCCTCGCCTTGGGCTACAGCGAGGTCACGGGTCCTCTCGTGGGCGCCCAAGCAGCCCTTGGAGTGACCGTGGTCCGCGCCCCGAGCCAAGGGGTGCTGCTTGCGGGGGGTGCCAACTTCAGTCCCGACTTCAAGGGTTTGGAGCTGGCGGCGGGGCTGAACGTGGCGCGAGATCTGAAGGGCGTTGCCGTGGCGCCGCTCAATGTTCAGCGAAAGGTCCAGGGTTTACAGCTGGGTCTCGTGAACGTAGCTCGCGAGGTCGACGGAGCTGCCCTCGGCATGCTGAGCGTTGCGGGCAACGGCCGCGTGCAGCCGGTGCTCTGGGGCGATACAGATGCGTCGCTCCATTTGGCGCTCAAGTCGATTGCCGGCTACGCCTTCACGCAATTTGGCGGCGGCATCTCAGCGAACGGCGACGAATTCACGATCGATGGTGGGGCGGGCGCGCACATTCCTTTGGGCCGGTTCTTCTTCGAGCCCGGCGTGCACTATTCGAACAGCCAGCGAGTAGGCGGGGCGGGCGGCGCGGCCCTGCACCACGACCTGCACTACCTGCTTCAGCTGGGGTTGCGCCTGAACGATCAGGTCGACCTGCTGCTAGCCGGGGGTCTCCAGCACGGCGTGGCGGGC
>JANNWK010000815.1:0-2554 GCA_031408355.1 Myxococcales bacterium | reverse complement strand
CCCGCCCAAGAACCGGGCAGCCTATCCCCACGTGCCCGCGCGAACGAGCCTTCCTGTTATCAAAGATATCCTTCAGTAGAGTTGTCCCTTGCTCCTGACTGGTAAGCGGCTCCTGCACCTTGGCGCCGGCGAATTTCAGCTCCCAGCCATTCAGGCAGCGAAAGCGCTCGGCTGTTTTCTGATCGTTACCGACAACGTTCCCGGCAACCCGGGGCACGCGTTAGCGGACGCCTCCGAAAACGCCTCAACCGTCGACCTAGAAGCCTGTCTCGCTGTCGCTCGGAAGCATCGCGTCGACGGCGTCATGACCTATGGCTCGGATGTTTCGACGCCGGCCGTGGCCTTCGTAGCCGAGCAGCTCGGGCTGCCAGGCAACCCGTTCGCGAGTGCTAGCGTTCTGCAGCGCAAAGACTTGGTCCGAGCCTTTCAGCGGGACCACGGGCTCAATCACCCGGCCTTCGTGGTCTTGCGAGCCGAGGGAAGTGCCAAGGCTAGCTACGAGGAAGAGCTCAAGTCCTTTCGGTTTCCCGCCGTGTTGAAGCCGGTCGATTCCTCTGGCTCCAAGGGAGTCACAGTCGTTCATTGCGCCGCCGACGTGCCAGCGGCCATAGCGCAAGCGATTCCCTTTTCGCGCAAGGGGCTGGCCGTGCTTGAGGAGTTCCTCGAACGCGACCTGCTGGAGCTCGACGGCGACATCTGGATCAAGGACGGCAAGCTCGCCTTTCGCCACTACGGGCACAACTACTTCTCGAAGAAGCACAAGACCATGGTGCCGGTCGGCGAGATTTTTCCGGGCTTCTTTCCGGAGGAGATTTGCGCCGACCTCGACGACCAGTTTCGAAGAGTCATCGCTGGCCTCGGGCTCAGGAACGGCTGCATGAACTTCGACGGCGTCGTCTCCGGAGGCCGCGTCTATCTGCTCGATGTTGCGCTGCGCAACGGTGGGAATTTCGTACCGTACCTAATTGAGCTGAGCAGCGGCTTCAACATCACAGAAGCAGCCGTCTGCACCGCCCTGGGGGTGAACTACCCATGCGCAAGTCAAACCGCGAAAGAGCCGCGCGCTGTGGCGTCCTTCGTTGTCAACGCCGCTCACGCCGGGGAGTTCCTCGGTCTGGAACTTTCTCCGGAGGTCCGGGATTTTCTGTTCGAAGAGCGACTCTTCGTTCAGCCCGGCACTCAGGTGCTGCCGTTTACCCGCGGCGACCGCGCGCTGGGAATTCTCATCTTCAAGTTTCCCGACCTAGCTGTGATGCGCCAGATAATGGACCGAATTGAAGATCTGGTGCAGGTTCAGGTCGGCCCGCTCCGCACATGAGAGAAGTCAGCGTCGTCATCCCGGTCTACTGCGGCGCGCAGAGCCTGCCCATATTGATCCCACGTCTCGTGGAGGTCCTTGAGCAGCAAGGCTACGTCTTCGAAATCATCTGCGTCCACGACTGCGGCCCCGACAACAGTCTGGAGGTACTCACGGCACTCACGGAGCGGCACCCACAGCTCAAGGTCGTGGCGCTATCCCGGAATTTTGGGCAGGAGAACGCCATCCTCGCTGGCTTTCGCTACATCAAGTACGAAACCGTGGTCTGCATGGATGAAGATCTGCAGCACGATCCGGCTGATGTCCCCAAGCTGGTAGAAGAGCTGTGGCAAAAGAACCTGGACGTCGTGTTCGCGAAGTTCAACGAGAGGTCGCGGAGCCTGTCGCGCCGGTTTGGGACCGCGTTCAACGACTACATGATGCGAAAAACCATCCAGAAGCCAGAGGGCTTGGGCTTAAGCAGCTTCCTGGCGCTGCGCCGATTCATCATCGACAACATTCAAGACTACGCCGGGCCCTATCCCTATTTGGCGGGGCGCTACCTCACCTATTCAAGCGCCGTGGGCAATATCGAGCTGCCCGAACACGCGCGCCCGCACGGCGAATCGTCCTACAACTTGACAAAGCTGTTTGGCGTTTGGGTCAACGGCTTGGTGAACTTTTCAATCTTGCCGTTGCGGCTGCTGTTCGCCGCAGGCCTCATCACGCTCATGCTCAGCCTGATCGCTACTGGCGCGCTCGTCGTGAACCGGTTGACGGACCCCAACTTGCCGCTCGGCTGGACCATGGTGATGATCACGATTGTGGCCCTCACGGGGGTGCAATCGCTGGCGCTAGGCCTGCTCGGCGAGTACATCGGACGGATCTTGATGATCGGCACAAGGAAGCCGGCGTTCGCGGTGCGAACGGTCATTTGCAAAGTTCCGAGCGACGCCGAACGCTGACCCTGAGCCGCGCCTAGAACCCGGGTGCGCCAGAACCCAAACCTGGCGTTTTCGACTCGCCATCCTCCCCCATGAAAATCCTCACTGTTGTCGGCGCTAGGCCGCAGTTCGTCAAAGCCGCCACGGTGAGCGCCGCGATTGCGCGACGCAACCGGGACACCGGAGCAGGTATCGAGGCAGGCCTGGTGCACACGCGCCCGCACCACGACGCCAATAAGCCCCAGGTGTTCTTCGACCAACTTGGGGTACCGCGGCCCCACGACAACGTGGCGGTGGGCTCGGGCTCGCACGG
>JANNWK010000814.1:0-4397 GCA_031408355.1 Myxococcales bacterium | reverse complement strand
TGGGCGGCGCGGCGGCGGGCGGTGCCGCTGGAGCCGCGGCCTTGGGCGTCGCAGCGGCAGGGGGTGCCGCCGGCGTAGCCGCTTTGGGGGGCGCGGCGGCGGGCGCAGCCGGCGGGACCTTCGCGTCCTTGCTGGGCGTCGGCGGGGCAAGCGGCGCGGCGGCGGCGGGCTTGGCCGCCTTGGCGGGCGCGGCGACCTTGGCCGGCTTCGGTGCTGGCAAGAGGCCCAGCTGACCAGCGAACGCCATGCCGTTGGAGAACATCCAGCTGTTCTTCACCTTGCCGGCGGCGAGCTTGGTCACCGCATAGTACTCCACGCTCACCGTCTTGCCGGTCTTCTTCAAGCGCATCGAGGGCGCGTCGCCCGTGTTCGTACCCTGGAAGCGGCCGGCCGAGATCACGTAGTCGCCAGCAGCCCAAGCACCCGACTGCTCGATCTTGAGATCCGGGAACGCCTTGAACAACTCCTCGTGGGCCTTCTGGACTTCCTTCTTCCCCACGCGATCGGCGGGCGCCGCCAGGTCGGAGAACACGGCGTCGTCGGCCAAGAGCGCAGAGAGCGCGGCTGGGTCGTGCTTGTTCATCGCCCCCGTCCAAGCCCCAAACGCGGCGAGATTCGCCTTCTCGGAGTCGCTGCCCGCGCTGCTCAGGGCGGGCTTTTCGGCCCAGCCCTGTTCGAGCGCCTTGCGCGCCGGGGCCGAGCCTACGCCCAGCTGGGCCATGAAGGTGCTGCCGTCGTAGACGAAGCGTTCCTTGGCGACGCTGCGTCCATCCGGCGTGGTCTGCGTGTGGTGCAGCATCAGATAGCCAATCTTCTTGTTGGTCGCTGCGATTTCACCCTGAGGCCCAGCGAACGGCCCCTTGTGAGTGCCCTTCAGCAGCACCACGGACAAGATGTCATTGCCGCTCACCAGGGTGAGTTGCGGTTCGCCCACCAAGTCCGGGAAGGCGGTCGCGAAGGCCTTCGCGCTCTTCTCGATGACGTTGGTGCGGCCGCTGAGCGCCGGCATACCCATATCGACCTGCTCACTGGTCGCGTTCTCGGCGTAGCAGCCGGAGAACTTGGCGTAGTCCTTGACGTTGAAGAGCGCCCAGCAGTCCTTGAACCACTTGCTGCGTTCCTCAGCCGTGGCAGCGGGGGGCGGAGCTGCCTTAGCTGGCTCCGCCGGCGGAGCCGGGAGCGGTGCGACGGCGACGGGCTCTGCGGGGGGTGGCGCCGCGAGGGGCGCCGCCGCAGGCTCCTGCTGCTGGCAGGCGCTGAGGCCGAGGAGAGCGAAACCGAACCAACCGATGATCTGCTTCATATTTGGGGTACCCCTTCTGGTAACCGAGGCGCAAAGGCGCGAACCGACAGTGGCCGGTCTTACACCTGGATGGCACAGAGCCCCAAGCAGAAATGCCCGGATCCCGGGATGGGCCGGTGTTCTTGACAAACCCGATGTGCCAATGACAAAACGTGACGGGTGAAGTTCTCGAACAAGGGTCGTTACGCGGTTCGAGCGCTGTTCGACATCGCCTTCTACAACCAGGGGCGCCCCACCCAGGTCAAGGACATCGCGGAACGCCAGAACATTCCACCGCGGTTTCTGGAGCAGATCTTCCAGGACCTGAAGCGCGGCGGCCTGGTCGGCTCCAAACGAGGACCGCAGGGCGGCTATTCGCTCACCCGCCGCGCCGATGAAATTCGGCTGGGCGACGTGGTGCGCGCGCTGGAGGGACCGATTCAACTCGGCGATCGCGAAACCCAAGGCCGCCGCGCGCAAGCCGCGACTGACGCCAAGCGCGTAATGGAGCTCGTGTTCCGTGATCTCTCGGCCAGCGTTGAGGCTTGTTTCGACGCGGTCACGATCAGCGACGTGTGCGCTCGAGCCGACGCCTTCGGCATGCCGCGTCCCTCCTCCCAACGCTATGTCTATGTCATCTGAGCCTGCCCTGCCCGCCCTGCCGGACCGCCCGCTCGTCTACTCGAGCGTGCTTGAGCTGATCGCCGACACGCCGCTGGTTGAACTACGTCGGCTCGGAACAGAGCTGCCGCGCGGCCGCGTCTTCGGCAAACTGGAGGCCATGAATCCAGGGGGATCCGTCAAGGATCGCATCTGCCTCGCCATGATCGAGCGCGCTGAGCGCGACGGACTGCTCGGTCCGGGCGGCGTGGTGATCGAGCCGACGAGCGGCAACACCGGCATTGGCCTGGCCTTGGTGGCGGCGCGCCGCGGCTATCGTTGCGTGCTCACCATGCCCGAGAGCATGAGCCTCGAACGACGCCAGCTCCTGCAGTCCTACGGCGCCGAGCTCGTGCTCACGCCCGAGGCCGAACAGATGGACGGCGCTATCGCCAAGGCTCGGGAGCTCTTCGCCACCACGCCCGGCGCCTTCATGCCGCAGCAGTTCGAGAACGAAGAGAATCCGCAAGTGCACTCACGGACGACGGCGCTCGAGATCCTGCACGCCTTGGGCGACGCCCCCTGTGACGCCTTCGTAGCCGCCGTCGGCACGGGCGGCACCATCAGCGGCGTCGGACGCGTGCTCCGCGAGCGCCTGCCTCAATGTCGCATCGTGGCGGTCGAGCCCGAGAGCTGCGCGACGATTTCGCGCGGCGAGCGCGGGCCCAGCAAAATCCAGGGAATTGCAGCCGGTTTTATCCCGAAAAACTACGACGCCGCGGTGCCGCACGAGGTCCGCACCGTGACCGACGAGCAGGCCTATAGGACCAAGCGGGAGCTGGCGCGCCAGGAAGGCCTGCTCACCGGGATCAGCGCCGGAGCCAACGTCACGGTCGCGCTGCAGCTCGCTCGCGAGCTCGGTCCGGGCAAGAATGTCGTGACGATTCTGTGTGACACCGGCGAGCGCTACTTCAGCTTGGACGAGTACTTCAAGGATGTCTGAGACCGCTCAGTCGAAGCGCGTGCTCATCGTGGGCCTCGGCGGGCTCGGCTGCCCGGTCGCGTCCGTGCTGGCGACGCATACGGGCTTGGAGCTCTGGCTTGCTGACGACGACGTCGTGGACGTCTCCAACCTGCACCGACAGCTTCTCTACCGTGACCAGGACGTCGGTCACGACAAACTCACCTCGGCCAAGCAGGCGCTGGTTGCCGCGGGGGCCCGCCCGGAGGCCATCGTGCTCCTGCGAACGCGGCTGCTGCCGGAGAACGCGCGGCGGCTGATTGGCCAAGTGGAGCTGGTGGTCGAAGGCGCCGACAACTTCGCCACGAAGTTCCTGGCCGCCGACGCCGCTTACCTGGAAGGCCGCCCGATCGTGCACGGCGCCGCCGTCAGGTTCCTGGCCACCGCTTGGGCCGTGGCGGGGACTGGCAGGCCCTGTTACCGCTGCTTGTTCGAGGATCTGCCGGCGGGCGCCCAAGAGGGTTGCTCCGAGGCGGGCGTGATGGGGCCGGTCGTGGGCCTGGCCGGCGCCCTAATGGCGGATTTGGCGCTCCGCATACTTGGCGGAGATCTGACCGCGTTCGGATCGCTTTCCACCTATGACGGCCAACGCGACCAATTGCGCCGCGTGCCCGCCAGCGCGCGCCCTGACTGCGCGCTGTGCGGGGAAGCCGCCGCGCCCATTCGCGACGTGACCGAGTCACGCTACCTTGAGCCGCATTGTGCGGCTTGACGCCTCCCCGCCCCGCTCCAAAGACTCCCTCCCCCAAGCCCAAAGTCACTCACAAGGATAGCCATGATCACCGTTCGCATTCCGACCCCGCTCCGCTCGCTCACCGGCGGCGAGGATCAAGTCCAAGCACCGGGCGAGACCGTCAAAGCCGTACTCGACACCCTCGAACAGAAGCACCCTGGCCTGCGCGATCGCCTTCTGGACGAGAAGGGCGTGCGCCGCTTCGTCAACATCTACGTGGGCGACGAAGACATTCGCTTCCTCGATGGCCTTGAAACCCAGCTGAAGGCGGGCGACGAGATCAGCATCGTTCCTGCCATCGCCGGCGGCTGATGGACCGCTACGCTCGTCAAACGCAGCTAGCAGGCGTCGGTGAAGCGGGCCAAGCGCGGATCCTTCGCGCGACGTTCCGCGTCTCCCGGAGCGCTGGGCCTGCCCGGCTCTGGGAACGCGAATACCTGGAGCGCGCCGGCGCCCTGCACTTCGCGGAACGCTCGGACGCGGAGCCGAGTTTTGTTCACGCCGCGGCCTTCCAGCACGCCCAAGCGCGCGAGCTCGCGGCCGGCGCTTGGCGTGCGCTCTTGCAACTGCGGGCCGCGCTTGGTTCCGCCCCAACCGAGGAGCCAGCGCCGTGACAATTCGCCTGGCACGTTCACGAAAACTCGCTTCGGTCATCGACGCGGTCGGCAACACGCCCCTCTTGCGGCTTTCGCGGGTAGCCAGCTCCGCCCCCAGCGTCGAAGTGTACGTGAAGCTCGAGTACATGAACCCGGGCGGCTCCG
>JANNWK010000813.1:0-6761 GCA_031408355.1 Myxococcales bacterium | reverse complement strand
GCCCTCGGCGACGGCCGCTACGAGATCGTGGACCGCGAGAGCGCCAACGGCATTCGAATCAACGGCGTCGAACTCCCACGGGGCCTGCTGGATGCCCGCGACATGATCGAGCTCGGCGATGTCATCTTCAAGTTCATCCCGGCCGGGGATGTGTACGTCCCGGGCCCCGACGAGAGCCAGCAGATCTCTTCCCTAGGCGGCTTCGAGGCGACTCGTCCCGAGCCGGTGGGGATGCCGGTCGGCACCAAGCTGCTCATCGGCTTGGGCGTGGCGGTGGTCGGCACGGTGCTCGCGGTGCTCGCGGTGCGCGGGGAGCAGCCCGCCGACGTCGGTCTGAGCGCGGCCAAGGAGGGGCCGACGGACGCGAGCGCGAAGTTGCTAGCGGAAGCGAAAGCCTTGCTGGAGCAAGGGTCGTTCGAGGCGGCGCGCCAGAAGTCCGACCAGCTCCCCGAGGAGAGCAATCTCAGGGACACCGCGGAGTTCCGCTCGATCCAGGCAGGCTGGGCAGACAAGCTGCTCGCGCAGGCCGTCGAGACTCAAGATCCAGCTGAAAAGCGCAGGCTCCTCGAAGAGGTCGCGCGAGCTACCAACGTGGACGCGGTGCGGCGGCGGCGTGCTGCCAATGACCTGGCCGCCCTGGGCGGTGAGACGGTGGACGTCGCGAACCTGCCCAGTGCGCCCGTGCGCGATCCGGCGGGGGGCGCCCGGCGCCCTTCGGCCCGCAGCGCCGAATCGCCGCGCACAGCGGAGCCAGCTCGCCCCTCCGGAGAGGGAGAAGCAAGCCCGTCCCCGCCCGCCGTGGCGGCACCGGCGACGCTCGTCCGCAAGAACCCCTTCGACGAGCCCACTGCCCCCGAAATTCCTGCCGCGGCCGGTGCCGGCACCAAGCGACGCTGAAGCCCTGGCGCCGTGTTCGCCACCCCGCCTGCTCAGGTATTTCGGTCTCGCCCGGTGGTCGCAGCGTTGCTCGTCGTGGCGAGTGCGCTGGCGTTCGAGCTTACCCCGGGCCTAGCTCGGCTCCGCCTGTTTGGCCAGCGGCCGCCGCAGGAACTGGCCGCTCAGCCCGCCGCCGTCGCTCCGGCGTCCTCGGTCGGTGAAGCCACGTTGGGGCTTGAAACCGACGCCCCCAGCAGCGGCCCGGGCACTTCTTCTCTCCTGCCGGCGCACGCAGGCAAGGAACTTCGCGCGCTTGAGCAGGATCCGCCCATCCCAATTCTGGATCCGACGGGCAGAGCTCTCGACGACTTCTTTGCAGCGCTCTCGCGCACCGAGCACAAGCAGCCCGGCGCCATCACGCGCATCGCGCATTTCGGCGATTCGCTCATTGTCAGCGACTACGTCTCGGGGACCTTGAGGCGCAAGCTTCAGGCCGCGTTCGGCGATGCCGGACACGGATTCGTCCTGATCGCCAACGCCTGGCCGGCGTACTTTCACAACGATGTGAGCCGCTTCGCGACCTCCGGCTTCAGTGTCAGCCGGATCGTCGGACCGTACGCGGCCGACGGCCTCTACGGTCTCGGCGGGGTGTCGTTCACGACGCCGGCCAACGTGCTGGCGCGTTTCGGCACCGCCGACAGCGGGGATTTCGGCCGAAATGTCGCGAGTTTTTCACTCTACTACCTGAGGCATCCCCAAGGCGGCACGCTTGAGCTCTCGCTCGATGGCGGGCCCACTACCGAATTGTCCAGCGCCGGTCCGGGTCCCAGCAGCCAAGTGCATACGCTGCGAGTCACCGATGGGTCGCATCAGTTTACGTTGCAAACCAAGCGAGGAACATCGCGTCTCTTCGGTGTGGTGCTGGAGCGCGAAGGTCCGGGCGTAGTGCTCGACGCGCTCGGGATCCAGGGGGCGCGCATCCGTTTCATGGACAAGCAGGACGACCAGCACTGGGCGGATCAGCTGAGGCTCCGTTCCCCCAACCTGCTCGTGTACCAGTTTGGCGCCAACGAGAGCACTGACGGCTACCTGTATCCGATGCCGGATTACCACCGCACGATGCTCGCGGTCCTCGAGCAGGGCAAGCGCGCCCTGCCCCGCTCTTCCTGCCTTGTGATTGGAGCCATGGACCGCGCTGCCAAGGTGGGCGACGAGATCGTCAGCTTGCGGATTATGCCGGAGCTGCTCGCCAACCAGAAACAGGCCGCGCTCGACGCAGGCTGCGCATTCTTCGACACCTGGACCTCGATGGGCGGAGCCCGGTCGATGCCGCGCTGGGTGCGAAAGGGCCTAGGCCAAGCGGACCTCACTCACCCCACGGCCGTCGGCGCCGAGATCATCGGCACCTGGATCTACCGCGCGCTGCTGCAAAGCTACGCGAGCTACGGCAAGCGCGAACGCCCAGCCGAATAGGCGTCGAGTAGTAGCCGACCGAGCGCCCGCCCCAGCCCTTGATAGCCGCGAGGCGTCAGGTGAAGGCCGTCTTGTTGCGCGAGCCGCTGGGGCGCTCGCAACCCACGAGCGAAGCTCCCCTCCCCGCCCATCAGCTGCTGCAGACTGACAAATGCGCAGCCGAGTTGGGCCGAGGACTTGCGCAGCACCTCCGTGACTTCGCCGATGCGCGGGCGGGAGCCCCCTGCCAGAGGTGCATCGGTCGGCCCGAGGACGAGGCAAGACGCTTCAGGCGCGGCCAGACGCACGCGCTTTACGAGCGCGCTCAACTGACCCGCGTACTTGGCAACGCTCAGTGCATCGAAGGCCTCGTTGGTACCGTAGGACAGCACGAAGAGCTCCGGCGCGCGGCGCGCAAGCTCGCTCACAAATGCCTGTTCATCCCAGGCAAGCGGCGTCTCGAGCCGAGCACCGTCGATACCCGCGGTGTCCAGCACAACGCCCGCACCGGTCGCGTTCTCAATGAACAAGCCGAAAAGGCGCGGGACGCCGCTGCGTGGTCGCAGCACCAGCTTGCTGGCCGTCGGCGCTGTCAGCGTGAAATGCGCGAGGCCGGTCGACGACAGTTCGCTCTGCGTGGCTCGCGTGACCGCCACACGTTGAGCGCCCAGTTCCAGCTCAAAGCTAGCGCCCTCGGCTAGACGATAGACGATCTCGAACGTGGAGCTCTGCCGGTCATCGGCGACGACCGGCGCGCTGGGCGTGTGGCTGCGCTCAACGCTGAAGCTGGCGCCCGCCGCCGGCGCAGCGCGCGTGCCAGCGAAGCCAAAGACCCCATCCCCCTGCAAGCTGCGACGAGCCGGCGGATCGGGATCGACATCCCACTCACCTTCCCTGACGACGCGCAGGCCATCATGGCGATACGGCCGCGTGCCGACCCTCACGAAACCCGGGCCGCCATCCAGAAAGCGCTCGCTGAGCGAAGCGCGAACGGCCCCTGGCAGATAATCGGCGGCGGTATGGGAGTCGCCGAGCCACACCACGCGCACATGCCGCTGCCGCTTGCCCCCCTCCAACGCCCTGAGTTCGCCAAAGAAACGGCCGAGCGGGCCAGCGGCTTCGACCTCCGCGGACGTTGACGAGACCACCTCGTGGGTCGTCGTGGCCCGACCCAGCTGCGCCGCCGAACTGACGGTCGGTGGCGGCGACACAAGCCGGGCACCAGGTGGTCGAGCCACCGCGAGCTTTTCGGACCCGCAGCACGTGAGCGCCAGTAGGGCGCTCGCAAGCAGCGGCCCACCCCTCACGAGACAGCCTCGGCTGGCGTGCGCGGCCGCGTGCCCTCCGGTTGCTCCTCCCTTGCCAACGCCTCGGCGTCACGCAGAACCTGAGGCAAATAGCTGAGGAGACTCGGCGTTGTCAGGTCGGCACGCTCGAGCAAGCGGTCGCCTCCTCGAGTGAGGAGTACGCTCGGGCCGTCGGCCCATTCCGAAAGAGCCCTGGAACTGCGCGGCGACAACCAAAATCCCGGGCTCGTCAGCAAGAGCCTGCCAAGCGTGCGTGGATCGAAGCGTTGCTCGAGGCGCTTGCCGAAGTGAGTCGCGGCCTCCTGTAGCACCCTGAGCAGCGTTGGGGGTTCAGGGTCGGCGAAGTGATAGACGTGTCCGCGCGTGCCCAGCGCGGAAGCCGCATACAGCGCCTCAGCGACGAAGTCCGCGGGGAGCGCCTGGACGAGCCGGCTGGTTCCAGGCGGCAAGGGCAAGGGCGCGTCCTTCGGGGCCGAGGCCACCAGCGCGAGCAGCAAATACAGTCCCGTGGCTCGCGGTTCGCGAACGTGCGTTCGCGCTCCCAATATTTGGTGCGTGCGCACGACCGACAACGGGACGTCGGCGAGCCGTCGGCGAAGCAGCGCCTCCGCCAACGCCAGCGCTTCTTCGGCCCGCGAGCGAAAGCGTTGCCCGATGACCAACGCTTCCTCGCTGACCGCCCCCTGGTGGTCACCGAACACCGAGCTGCTCGACAGAAACGTCACGTGCGCAAGTTGGGCGCTAGCCCTGGAAAGCTCCACAATTTCGCGAGCAGCGCCCAAATTGACGCGCTGGCTCAGTTCACTGCTCGCGCGAGGATCCGTCGTTTGATACAGAGCAAAAAAGCGATCGATGCGCTGAGTCAGCTCGGCGTACTGGCGGCCCGAAAGCCCGAGATCGATGGCGCAGGGCTCGCCCGCAATCACCCGCACACGGCTCGCGGGGGCGACCATTTCGGCGAGCAGCCGATCCCCGGCACTCCGGTGCTCCGGAGCCACCACGAGCCAGAACTCCGCGTCCGGCTCGCGCTCGAGTAGCAGCCGGAGCAGGGCCTCCGCTCTTGCGGACGGAAACCCCGTGAGCAGGACGACCTCCGACGCGAAACGCCCTTCAAACCGCCGCACTTTTGCGGCAGTCAGCTTCGCCCGGTCGTCATCTGCTCCTGCCAGCACTGCTCACCTCAAGCCTAGCGCAAAAACCTTGGACAATGCGGACAGCGCGGCGGGCGAAGCCTCGAGGCCCATGACGATACCCTCGCCGTGCTTGCCGAACGTGAGCAGCAGCGGAGCGCTTTCCATTCCTGAAACGCCAAGCAAGCCAGCGTCAGCGAACAGCGCGAACGCTACGCCCGCCCCGAGCCGCTGCTGGGTCCGCGCAAGCCAGGGAGCGCTCGAAAGCCGACGCGCGTCCGCGAAGGCGCCCAGCCCGGAGTCAGCGGCAGTCGAGATCGCCGCGTACCCCACCCCCGACCGCTCTTCCCAGGCCAAGGCCAGCTCCTTCGGCAGCGCGAGCGGCGAGCGGGCGTTCACGCCGGCGCCGTGAGCCAGCAGCGGAGGCCTGGACCGGACGAAGCGGAGACGCGCGCGGGCCGGACCCACGGCTGACTTGGCGGGGAGTACGAGTTTAGGGCGCCCCCACGAATCAGCGAGCCAGGCTCCGATGGGAGGTAGCTCGAGCAATGTCAGCACCTCCGCGATAGCTCCGGAGAAGCCACCGGGCGGTGCCAGCTCACAGGTCGAGAGCAGAATGGGCTCAGGCTCCGTGATGAGTCCGAGCACGCCCGCGCCTTGACAGCTACCGCGCAACCCCTCGAACGCCTTCACGATGCGAGCGGTCTGTTCCGGGCTGAGTCGCTCGCCGAACAGCCGAGCAAAGGAAGCTCCCATCCCGCCGTTCGCGCCGACTCCGACCGAGTCATCGCCACGAAACGCCAGCGCGAACTGGGCGCGCTCGGGCAAATCAAGCAGCGGAGACAGCGGCCCCACGACGAGTTCGTTAGCGAGCAGCGCGGCCGCGCCCTCTTGGCCTGGGACGAGCACAAGCTCCAGGCGCAGTCTGTCTTCCTCCGCCGTGACACCCAGCGAGATTTCTCGAGAGCTCTCAAGAACGCCCAGAAAGGACTCGACCATGTTGTCGGCACCCGCCAGCAGCGCCTCAGGATCCGCGAAATCGGCGGGCCGTCCCTTGGTCTCGCGCTGGGCCTGGGCGCGTTCCGCCAGCGACCGTTGCCGCGCTCGCCAGACCTCTCGCAGCGTACCAGCGACCGATCGAGCAAGAACGCGCTCGCTCGCGCGCACCCCGAGTCCGGGCTCCGCTCTCGCGCGCCGGGCCACGCTCTGAGCCACGAAACGCCCCGCCGCGACGAGCGCCTCGCCCCGCGTCGCCACCAAGAGGTAATTGCCCGAGACCCCCAGCACGCCCGCCGGGCGAACCGGGTCGGTTGAGGGCACCGGCTCGAGCTCAATCAAGCTCGTACCCAACGACTTCGCCCGAAACTTGGCCGACGCACCGAGCGAAAGCGTCGCCACCAGCTCCGCCCCGCTCGTGACGTGAATGCCCACGACCGCATCCGGCTGCCCTTCGGGCCCAGACAGCAGCACGCCGACCATGGGTAAGGCGCCGTCGATACTGCCCGCAGCGGAGGGAGGCAGCGAAAGGCTCGTGAGCAGCAGCAGCGGTAGGCTGACAGGCAATGCCTCGGCCCCGGCGCCCCCGAGCAGGCGCAAGCGGCGCCACGTCTCCTGGGGATTACCCAACGAAAGCTCGGCCAGCAGCGAAGCCGGCACGGGAGCCTCCGCCGGCGCGGCCGAGGCCAGGGGTGCGGAACCGCCTTCCGAGCGGCAGGCCGCCAGCCCGAAACCCAGCAGCGCCAGCAGAAGGCTAGCCGCCCGCACAGGTCTCTTCAAAACGGGATGTCGTCATCCCCGCCGCCGCCATAGTCCTGATCGTCGTAGCCGCCACCGGCAGGGCTTCCGCCGCCGGCAGGGCTTCCGCCGCCGCCGCCGGCAGGGCTTCCGCCGCCGCCGCCGCCGCCGCCGGAAGCAGCGCAAAAACAGGTCAAGCTCGGCTAGAAGCGACGCTACCTCGGTCCGCAGGGAGAGGAGCTGGGAGCGGAGCGTGACCTGT
>JANNWK010000812.1:0-1686 GCA_031408355.1 Myxococcales bacterium | reverse complement strand
AGCAAGCCGGCTTCGGGCAGGAGGAAGTCGCTCGTGTTGGTGGGGAGTGTGGCGGCTTTCGTCAGGGTCATCGGCCGCCTGTGCCACGAACCTCCAGACCCAGGGTCAACGCCGACGCTGCGGGTACGCGCTCGCTCGTACGGGATGAAAAACGCACATGCTCCTCCGCGAAACCCCGCATGATTGGGTGGTCGCCTGGTGGCCACCCTCGCGACGAGCTGCACGCCGCCGAGGAGGTCGCCAGTGGCGGGGCTTGCGTGTGCGTCACCAATTCTTCGGTCGAGGACCGAAACAGCGGAAAAACTGCACGCCGCGGCGCGGAATGTCCTAGAAAGTTGCCACCAGGGCGTGGATAACGCGGGGAGACTCGCGTTCCTTGCGGGTCAAGCGCGCTCCTCCGATTCATGTCTACCAATACCTCCCAGCTCGCCGCCTACATCTGGTCCCTCGCTGAGCTTCTGCGGGGTGACTTCAAGTCAGTCTCAGTACGGGCGCGTGATTTTGCCCTTCACGATCTTGCGCCGCTTGGAGTGCGTGCTGGAGGGGACGAAGGGCAAGGTCCTGAAAGAGGCGGAGAAGCAAGCCGGCAAGCCAGAAGACGCTGCGGAGAAATTCCTGCGCAAGGCGGCGGGGCAGGCCATCTACAACACCTCGCCCATGGACCTGTCAAAGCTCGGGTCGAGCGACATCGGCAGCAATCTGCAAAAATACGTTCAGAGCTTCAGTCGAGATGCGCGGGAGATTTTCGAGCATTTCAAGTTCGACGAGTTTGTTCGCTCGCTGTCCGAGGCGAACCTGCTGTTCAAGGTGGTGCAGCGAGTCGCAGCGATGGATCTGCACCCGGAGCAGGTGAGCAACCATGACATGGGGCTCGTCTTCGAAGAGCTGATCCGGAAGTTCGCGGAAGGCAGCAACGAGACGGCCGGCGAGCACTTCACCCCGCGGGACATCGTGCGTCTGACGACCTCGCTCGTCTTCATGGAGGATGACGAGGCCCTGCGTGACCAGGGCATTATCCGCACCATCTACGACCCCACCGCGGGTACCGGCGGGTTTCTGTCCAGCGGTATGGAGTACGTTCACGAGCACAACTCCGAAGCCGTCATCCGCGCGTTCGGGCAAGAGCTGAACCCCGAGAGCTACGCCATCTGCAAGGGTGACATGCTGCTCAAGGGCCAGGACGTGAGCAGCATCAAGCTCGGCAACACGCTGAGCGAGGATCAGCTCGCGGGCGAGAAGTTCGACTACATGCTGTCCAATCCGCCCTTTGGCGTGGACTGGAAGAAGATCGAAGAAGCGGTCAGCGCCGAGCACAAGGTGAAGGGCTTCAACGGTCGCTTTGGGCCCGGCTTACCGCGCGTGAGCGACGGGTCGCTGCTGTTTCTGCTGCACCTCTTGAGCAAGATGCGGGATTTCGATCCGGCCGACAAAAACAAGAACGGCGCGCGTATCGGCATCATCCTGAACGGCTCGCCGCTCTTCACCGGCGGCGCGGGCAGCGGTGAGAGCGAGATCTCCCTGACACCGGCCAACTTCGGCAGGCGCTTTCTCCCTTGGAATCGCTCAACGAGGACTGTCGACGTATGCTCCGCGGCCACTTGGTTGAAGGGGGCAGTGTCGAGGCCAAGCGGCGCCGAGCAGCTCGCGCTTGGGTCGCGTCGCTGGCGGGTGCACCGCCAGCAAAGC
>JANNWK010000811.1:0-1831 GCA_031408355.1 Myxococcales bacterium | reverse complement strand
CCTGGATGATGACCGAGATGGGGTTGTTGAGCGCCATGATGACGGCGTACACGATGATCAGTCGCGAGAACAGCACCGCCGTAGCGCCCGGCGTGCCGAGCCAAAGCCCGAGCACTGTTTCCATCTCGAAGAGAAGTGGCGCGCAGATCACGGTCAATCCGTAGGTGATGAACTTGTTGCTGACGTTGAAGACACCGTTCAGGTAGTCGAACGACCGCTCCGTGTAGGCGCGGATCATCGCCGGCCGCGCGGCGGTGATGAGGCTCCCCGTGAAGATACTGATTGCGTTGCTCAACTGGAGCGAGATGGCCCGTGCCGCGCTAATCGCCGGTCCGAAGAAGATGTTCACGAGGATCGAGATCACCTGCGTCAGGCCTACGCCCGCCAGCGAACCGAACGACAGCCAGCCCGAGAAGGCGAGTATCTGCCTGAACAGCGCAGGGTCAAGCGGACGGTGGAACCGACATTCCGGATAGCGCGACGTCGAGATCAAGCTGAAGGCGAATGTGACCAGCAGCGCCACAACGAGCAGCGCGGCGCCGTAAGTCGGCAAGGCGTCGAACGGCATCCCGGCGAGCAACATCGCGGCCCCGAGCTTGGCGACGCTCTCCCCCACGCTAACCGACGCGTACAGCCCAAGGTCCTCGTGGCTGATGATTGCCGAGGAGAAGGGGATGTGGACGATCCCTAGAATGAAGGTCAGCAGGGAGAACTGATAGACGTAGTTGGCCGCGACGAGGCGCTCAGGCGGAATGACCAACACGTGGTTGACGAACCACAGTCCGATCGTCTCGCCAAACACCAGCACCAGCACCGACAGCACCGCGTACAGGGCGACGCTGGTGGAGAAGACAGCCGCGAAGCCTCCGGCAGCACGCTCCCCCAAAGCGATAGCGTAGTAGCGCTGCGTCGCCGTGGCCAACACATTGCTCGCGCTGGAGAGCAGCAACACCAAACCGGCCACGACGTCGTAGATGCCGTAGTCGACGGCCCCCAACGCAGTCAACACCAGCCGCACTGCGAACAGATTGATGGCCATCACGACCATCATCCGCAGATACAGGAGCGCAGTGTTGACAGCAATGCGATCGGAGCCCGCCGCGCGACGTGCGGTCACGGCTTCAACGGCGCGGAGCAGACGACGCTCAAGCGAGGCGACGGCTGATTCTTATCCGACCTGCAGCAGCTGCCGCAGGCCGACGCGCCCAACGCCCACCAACGCGCCAAGGAACAGCGATACCAGCAGCATTCGGGCACGCCGGGGGCTGGTGCGATCACTCGGCACCGTCACCTGCTCGAGGACCGTGAAAGCAGGAGTGTCTTGGTTCATCTTCAAACGGGCCTGCTCAAGTTCGCGGCTCAATTGCTGATAGACCTCGAAGGCGAGGTCATACTCGCGCTGAAGACGGTCCCGCTCGATTTGCGCCGCCGCACGCATCAGCGTGCGGTTCCGGTCGTCAAAGGCGGCGACCTCGCGCTGAGCCTGTTCGAACCGCCGCTTCGCTTTCTCGTACTGCTCCCCGACAAAGCGGACCTGCTCCCCCGCCTTCCGTGACTCGTAATCGATTATGCGAGCCATCAACAGGTCCGACGTAACGCGCACGAGGTCAGCCGCCGCGTAGGGGTCGGGCATCTGAGCGGAAATCGTGATGATCGAGGTGCGCTTGTCTATGAAGACGGACAGCCGCTTTTCGAGGATCCGTACCAACTTCATGTACTTCCGATCATAGGAGACGAGGCGCGGTGCGCTGTCCGACGCCGACGCCGGGGCCCGCACCGACGGACTAGAACGCAACATCCCAATCAGCTCGCCGGGAAGGCCAACCGTGTA
>JANNWK010000810.1:0-2947 GCA_031408355.1 Myxococcales bacterium | reverse complement strand
TGAAACGAGCGCCAAGACCGTGAGCCAGGCGCTGTACTTGGTGCCGAAGCAACAGAAGGGTTCGCTGTTGCACCACGTGCTGACCGATGGCGCAGTCACGCGCACTATCGTCTTCACACGCACCAAGCACGGGGCCAACCGCGTGTCCGATCAGCTGCAGCGCCGAGGTATCAGCGCGGCCGCGATCCATGGCAACAAGTCGCAGAGCGCTCGCCTGCGCGCGCTGGACGCTTTCAAGCGCGGGACGTTGCCGGTGCTGGTGGCGACTGACATCGCGGCCCGCGGTATTGACGTGGATGAAGTCAGTCACGTCATCAACTACGATCTGCCGAACATTCCCGAGAGCTACGTGCACCGTATTGGTCGCACGGGGCGCGCGGGAGCCACGGGTCACGCGATCTCGTTCTGCGAGCCGGACGAGCGAGCGTGGCTGCACGCCATCGAACGATTGCTCGGTCATCGCATCCCGGTGCTTCGAGCCGAGCTCTCGGAACTGCCGCCCGAACCTGCGTCCGTGCGGGCGGAAGTGGCGCCCCAGCGCAACTACGCCGGGGCGACCGGGCAGCAGCGCTCGTTTCACCCGCCGGGTCAGAACGGCGGCGGCCAACGGCGGCGCTTTGGTGGTGGTGGCGGTGGTGGTGGTGGTGGTGGTGGCGGTGGCGGCAATCGCGGCCCCCGTCGCGGTCCGGCACGCTAGCCCTCATTCACGCGGAGCAACCTGACGCGCCCCTTCGACCACTCGAGGGGGCGCGCAGTGCGCTAGGTTGAGAGGCTCTTGGCGGCGGCGATGACGTGTTCGGCGGTCATGCCCAGTTCCTTCATGACGGTGCCGCCCGGTGCAGACAGACCGAAGCGGTCGATCCCGAGCGTGACGCCGTCAAGGCCCACGTAGCGAGCCCAGGTGGAGCTCACGGTAGCCTCGATGGCGACGCGACGGCGGCAGGCGCGCGGCAGGATTTCCTCTCGGTACTGCTCCGGCTGCCGATCGAAGCGGGCAAAGCAGGGGATGCTGACGACGCGCGTCCCGGCACCGAGTTCTTCCGAAGCCTTCAAGGCGTGCTGGAGCTCGCTTCCGGCAGACAGCAAGATCAACTGAAGCGGGGCCGTTTCCCGCTTGGCGATGTATCCGCCGAGAAGAGCCCCTTCACGGCGTGTCTTGGCGGGAATATCGCTGAGCAATGGCACGGCTTGGCGACTGAGCGCGAGCAGCGTCGGCCCTTCACTGCGTGTGAGGGCGGCGACGAAGGCGCCCGCGGTTTCCTCCGGATCGGCCGGGCGAATCACGTCAAGATTCGGGATCACGCGCAGGCCCGGGATGGTTTCCACCGGTTCGTGAGTCGGTCCATCTTCGCCAACACCCACGCTGTCGTGCGTGAAGATGTAGATGACCGGCAAGTGGCTGAGGGCCGCCAGTCGAATCGGCGCGCGGCAGTAGTCCGCGAAGACGAGGAAGGTGGCGCCGCTCGGCCGGAAGATTCCGTGCGCGGCGATGCCGTTCAGGATCGAGCACATGCCGTGCTCGCGGATGCCAAAGCGGATGTTGCGCCCGCTGCGGTGCCCGGGCTTGAAGTCGTTATCCCCCGCTTTCAGATCCCCGATGTAGTTCAAGGTCGACCCGTAGAGGTCAGCGCTGCCGCCCACCAGTAGCGGGTTCTTGGCCGCAAGGGGCTGCAGCACGTCCTGACCAGCCTTGCGCGTCGCGATCTTGGTGTCGGACGGGAACTCCGGGATGGCTGCGAGCAAGCCGGCCACGTCGACCTTGCGCGGCTCACTGCCCGCGGGGAGCGTGTGTGCGAACGCGGGAGTGCTCGCCAATTCTGCGGCAAGCGCAGGGTTTTGGGCCCGCCAAGCCTCGAAATTCTTGCTCCACGCGGCGTAGCCTTCGTCGAGCTGCTTCGCATGTGCGGCAAAAAACTCGCTCACGTCCGCGGACACGAAGAAATGCTCGACCGGAAGGCCCCAGCCTAGGCGCGCCTCTTCGGTGAACTTCGCGCCGCCTTCGCCGTGCGCCTTCTGCGTGCCTTCAACCTGCGCAATACCTTTGCCAATCAGCGTCTTGGCGATGATGAACTGCGGCTTGCCGCTGCTGGACTGCTTGGCGCGGTCGAAAGCTGCTTTCACCGCGAGCAGATCATGCCCGTCCACGTGCTGCACTTCGAAGCCAAGCGCCTCGAAATGCTTGCCTGTGTCTTGGCTCTGCGTCTCGTTTGCCATCGCGTCCAGCGTCACAGCGTTGGCGTCGTAGATCAGAATCAAATTGTCGAGCTGCTGATGGCCGGCAAATTCGAGGGCCTCGAGCGCCACGCCTTCCTGCAGGCATCCGTCTCCCGCCAGGCACACAACATGATGGTCGAAGATGGTGTGGGTGGCGGTGTTGAAGCGGGCCTCAGCCATCTTGGCAGCGAGCGCCATGCCTACGGCATTGCCAACGCCCTGGCCGAGCGGGCCGCTGGTGGTCTCAACGCCGTTGGGTGTCGAGGTCAGTTCGGGGTGCCCAGGCGTCTTGGAGTTGAGCTGACGGAAGCGCGCCAACTCCGCAAGCGAGAACTCCGAGTAGCCGCTCAGGTGCAGCCACGAGTAGAGGAACATCGAGCCATGGCCCGCAGACAGCACGAACCTGTCGCGATTCAACCACTCTGGGTGCTTCGGACAATGATTGAGCGCATGCCCGTACAGGACGGCGCCGATCTCCGCGCAGCCAAGCGGCAGACCGAGGTGACCGCTCTGGCACGCGTGCACGGCGTCAACCGCCAGCCCCCGCGCAATGTTGGCTGCCTTCGACAATGTCCCGAGGTGAAGCTCGCTAGTCATGGTCTCGCGAATATCAGCCGAATTCAGCCGAGAAGCAAGAACCAGCGAGGCGCTCCGTTGACGGTCCGACGGTCGGCGAGCCAGCTCAAGCTATGGCGCCGTGTCCCGCCGCGCGGCGTCGGCCATCCCGGCCACC
>JANNWK010000809.1:0-11198 GCA_031408355.1 Myxococcales bacterium | reverse complement strand
CGGACCGGTTGATCGAGTTGTGCGTCCGCAACAACATCGAGCTTGGGATCTCTGCCTTCAAGGAAGCTAGCCTCGCGATCAAGAACGAGCTGATAGCAGAGCCCTCCGAGGAGCCAAGCTACGACGACCTGCTGTTCAAGGAAGCCACGGAGCTGGCCGAACGAGTCGGGCTGGCAGAAGGTGAAGACACCCACGAGTTGGACGAAGAGGGCGAGGAAAAACTCAAGCCAAAGGTCCAGCCGCTGTATGCCCGCATCGCCGACATGACGGTGTCGCAGAAGGTGCGCTGCGCGACCTTGGGCTCCGGCGCAGAACGGCTGCTGCTCATCCGGGACGCTAACCGGCTCGTGGCCGCCGCCGCCGCCAAGAGCCCGCTCCTCAAGGAGAACGAAGCCACCCAGATCAGCGCCAGCCGGGCTGTTTCCGAAGATGTGCTCCGCATCGTGGCTATGAACCGTGAGTTCACGCGCAACTACCAGATCAAGCTGAACCTGGTCTCGAACCCCCGAACACCCTTCACTTTCGCCTCCCGAATCGTGCCCATGCTGCGCGAGTCAGAGCTAAAGATGCTGGCGAAGAGCAAGAACGTGACCGGCGCCATCGCAACCGCGGTGCGCCAGCAACTCGCCAAGAAGAGTAAGTCCTGAGCCAAGCGCTAGACCCCGCTACTATATAGAGCCCGTCCGCTCCCCGGCGCCTGGCTTTTTTGGCGTATGAGGGTCTTGCTCTGGGGTGCCAGCCTGGGCTACGTTCGTGCTCTTCTCGGAAGTCCGTGTGAGGCCCAACTGACGGTGGGCGCGTCGCGCGGACAACCACGAGTGGGTAATCCCTAAGGAGTCACGGTATGTCGCTTGTCCTATTGCGCTTTGGAAGTCTTCTCACCAGGGCCGCCCTCGTCTCTACTTTCGCGCTGGGAGCCATCGCCTGTGGCGACAGCGATTCCCCGAAGAAGGTCCAGGCGGGCAACGATGGCGGCGCGGGCGGCGAAGGCGGCGAAGGCACGCCGAATAGCGGCGGCAGCAATCAGAACGGCGGCACGGCAGGCAGCACCGCCGGTACGGCGGGTAGTACGGCGGGAGGCGGCACGGGAGGCAGCACGGCGGGCAATGGCCCTGTCGGCGGCGAAGGCCCTGTCGGCGGCGAAGGCCCTGTCGGCGGTGAAGGCCCTGTCGGCGGCACCGGCGCAGGCGGCGAGCCGCCGGTCGCGGACGCCGGCCTAACGGTTCTCGTCGACGACGCGCAGACCACTGAAGAGGGCGGCACCGGGCAGTTCCGAGTGCAGCTCACCGCTCAGCCGGTCACGGACGTTACCGTGACCATCGCGTCGACCGACGCCACCGAGGGCACTGCGGGCGTGACCCAGCTCGTCTTCACGACGTTGAACTGGAACGCTTTCCAGACGGTCGTGGTCACGGGCCAAGATGATTTCTTGGTGGATCCTGACCAGCAGTATGATTTCACGTTCACGGTCACGGGCGACGCCGGCTACGCCGGTTTGGTCGTGCCCGCAGCGGGCCCGTTCACGAATATCGACGACGAAAGCCCTGGCATCATCAGCTCGGTGGCCGGCACCACGAGCGAGGATGGACAGCTCAACACGACCTTCACGGTCCGGCTCGCCTCCCAGCCCATCGCGGATGTGACCGTCACGCCCACGTCCACGGACCCTACGGAAGGCACCGTGAGCGCGGCGCTCGTCTTCACCGAAGACAACTGGAACGCCGTGCAAACCGTCACCGTGACGGGCGTCGACGACGACCTGCTCGACGGCGACATCACCTATGACATCGACCTCGCGGTCACGAGCCCGGGGGACGCAGGCTACCAGGGCCTGGCCGCCGACTCTGTCGAGGTCACGAACCTCGACGACGAGCAAGCAGCCATTCGAGTGAGCCCCATCAGCGGGAGCACCACCGAAAGCGCCGGCACGGCCTTCTTCGGCGTGGTGCTGAGCTCAGTGCCGACGGCCGACGTAACGATCACGCTGAGCTCCTCGGACGAGGGGGAAGGCACGATCGATAAGGCCAGCTTGACCTTCACGACGGCCAACTGGAACGCGCCGCAGCTCGTGACCGTCACGGGCGTGGACGACGACCTGGACGACGGCGATCAAGGCTTCAGCATCGACATCGCCAATTCGACCAGCGCCGACGCCGACTACAATAACCTCACAAGTGCGAGTGTCGCGGTCACCAACGAGGACAACGACACCGCCGGCTTCATCGTGACGTCGGAAGACACAGAGACGAGCGAGACGGGCGGAAATCAAGCCGCGGTCTCGATCAAGCTCCGTTCGAAGCCGACGGCCAACGTGACCATCGGCTACTCGGTCGACGACGCCACCGAAGGCAGCGTCACCGGTTCACCCCTCACGTTCACGACCGACAACTGGAACGCCGCCCAGGACATCATCGTCTCCGGCGTAGATGACGCAGACACGGACGGCACGCAGCAGTACTCCCTCGTCTTCGACGCCGCTACCGGCGGCGACTACGCGGGCTTGGTCGCTCCGGTGACCGCGCTGACCAACCTCGACTCCGAGACGGCCGGTTTCACCGTGGTGCTGCTCGACCCGCAAACGACGAGCGAAACGGGCGGCCAGTTCCGCTTTACCGTGGCGCTGAATACGCCGCCCGTGGGCGACGTCGTCGTGCACCTGAGCAGCAGCGACACCACGGAGGGTCGTGTCAACAAGTCCACCCTGACCTTCACGACCGTGAACTGGAACGCGCCGCAGACGGTGACCGTAACGGGGCGTGATGACGCTTCCAAGGACGGCGATCAGCCGTACAAGATCGTGTTCGGTGCCACCACGGGCGCGGCGATTTACAGCGCCATCAAGCCGGACGACATTCCCCTCATCAATACGGACTTCGGCGATTCGCCCGGCTATGTGGTGACGCAGTTGACGAACGACGTGAGTGAGAACCTCACGCAGGCCACCTTTACCATCCGCTTGACGTCGCAGCCGCTCGCCAACGTCACGCTATCGCTGGTTTCGAGCGATATCACCGAAGGTACTGTCTCCCCCACGCCCCTCACTTTTCGCTCGAGCAATTGGGCGGCACCTCGAACCGTCACCATCACCGGTGTGAACGACGACGTCGACGACGGTGATCAGGATTTCTCGGTGGTGTTTGCGCCATTCGTCAGCTCGGATGCCAACTACGCCGGCCTCCAACCGACCGCTATCCCCGTCGTCAACGAAGACAACGACACCGCCGGCATCGAGGTCAGCCCGGTCAGCGGTAACACCAGTGAAGATCTCGAGCAGGCAACCTTCACGATTCGGCTCCAAACCAAGCCCTCGGGCAACGTGACGGTGCCGTTCTATCTGTCCACTGGCACGGACGAGGCCGACATTGACCTCGGGCAAGTGGTCTTCACCACCTTGAACTGGAGTTCGCCCCAAACGGTGACACTCACGGGCAAGGATGACGCCTTCGTGGACGGTAGCCAGTCGCTTGTCGTTATTTTCGGGAGTTCCAGCAGCACCGACAACGACTACAGCGGCCTTACCCCCGCCAACGTCACCCTCTTCAACGATGACAACGACACCGCTGACTTCGAGGTCACCGTCACCGACGCAGTCTCAGGCGAAGACGGCGCCCAGGCCACGTTCAGTGTGCGGCTGACCTCACAGCCGTCGGCGACCGTCACCCTCGACGTCACTTCGGACGACGCGGGCGAAGGCATCGCGGTCCCCGCGCAGCTCGTTTTCACGACGGTTGACTGGAACGCGGAGCACAACGTGGTGGTGACGGGCCAGAACGATAACCTTGACGACGGCGACCAGCTCTACGACGTCGAATTCGCGCCGGCCGCCAGCGCGGATCCGAATTATGTCGGGAAGTCACCAGGGTCCAGCGTTGCGCTCACCAACACGGACAACGACACCGCCGGCATCACGGTGGTGCAGACGGACAGCACCACGGGTGAGGATGGCGAGGACTCGGGAGAATTCACGGTCAAGCTGAATTCCGAACCGACGGACGACGTACTGGTGACGTTCTCGGCGGGCGGTGATGAGGGCTCACTGAGCGACACTTCGTTGCTGTTCACCAACGCCAACTGGAGCAACGTACAGACGGTTACGGTCTTCGGCGAGAACGACGACGTTCAGGACGGCGACCAGAACTTCTTCGTCACCTTCACGACGCCGACGACCAACGATGCTGGCTACGCCGCCATCACCCCGGCGCAGCTCACCTTCACGAACCAAGACGACGACTCGGTCGGCGTGAACGTGTCGCTCACTGATAGCCAAAGCAGCGAGGGCGGCGACACCGCGGTTTTCAGTGTGGTGCTGAACTCCCAGCCCACGGCCAACGTGACCGTGAACTTCAACACCTCCGACGCGACCGAAGGCACCCCCGGGGTCACTTCGCTCCTGTTCACCACGGGGAACTGGAACGTGGCACGGCAGGTCAACGTGACCGGCCAGAATGACGCCATCGATGACGGCACGCAGGACTACGCCATTACGTTCGGCAACACCACGAGCGTGGACCCGCTCTACGCAGCGCTTCCCGCACCGGGGAACCTGGACTTGAAGAACATCGACAACGACACCGCCAGCATCGCAGCTTCGGCTTTCGGCGGCGACAATACGGTCAGCGAAGAGGTCGGGTTCGTCAACACGGCGCTCCTGTCCTTGGTCTTGACTTCCCAGCCCAGCGCGGACGTCACCCTCACCTTGGCCACCAGCGACGTGAGCGAGGGGTCGGCGGGTCTCTCTACGGTGACGTTCACAACTAGCAACTGGAACACGCCGCAGAGTGTGCTGGTCAGCGGCGCCGATGACGCGCTCTTCGATGGTACGGTCGGATTCAACATCTTCGTGCAGTCCATCACAACAGCGGACGCACAGTACCTCGTGGTAACCAAGCCGACCGTGAGCTTTCAGTGCCTCGACGACGAGCCCATCAACAACTGACCTAGCGTGCCCCAGGGGCGCTCGGTGGCAAACCGAAGCGCCCGTTAAAAAGCCAGCTCAACCTTGAGCTGGCTTTTTAGTTGGTGGTGGCCGCGCTGGCTCCAGGAGCGCGGCGACGCGGCGGATCCGCGGGCTAGTCGCCCGTCGAACGCTCGCGCTTCTTCTGAAGCGCTGAGAGGCGCGCGGTGCGCAGCCCTTCGGCCTGCTTGACCTTCTCGGGGTCCACCAGGAACGGGGCGATGCGCTCGGTCCGCTCGAATTTCTGTTTGTACTTCAGGGCCTCGAGCTTGGTGGCGAAGGGGCCAACCCGCACGCGGTGCCAAAGTCCACGGTCCGGCACATGGGCTGCTTGACGAAAGGCGCGGTGGCCGCGGCGGCGCATATCCTCCACCACGCGGTCCGCTTCGGCCTGCTCCTTGAAGCTGGCTACCTGAAGCTGGAAGCCACCCTCCATGCCGGAGGGCGCCAGCTCGGCGCCGTCCGTCTTCGCCGCCGCGGCGCTGGCCGTAAGCTCGGTCAAGGCATCGCGCGGCGTGGTCGTCACCGTCGAGGCGTTGAGCAAAGTACCGACGGGAAGTGGCACGACAGGCAAGCGATCGGTGGCGGGCGGCGGCGAGGCCGCGGACTCGGGCAGCAGGTCCGCCTGCCGCACCAGCTTGCCGCGTTCGTCCTTCACGGCTGCCAAGGCCGTGGTCGGCGCGGCGCCGTCGCTGAGCAGGCGGGGAAAGCTGACGTCGCCTCCCTCAAGCGCTCCAGCGGGGGTGCCTGGCGCCGCCGCGGCCGAGACCAGCGCGGCCAACGGGTCCTGGGTGGAGCGAGCCGGTGGCCCGTTCTTCTTGGACATCATGACGGCGGCGCTCACGACAGCGGCGCCCGCCAAGGAGACGAGCAGCAGGGTGCCGATCCGCGAAGGGCGGGCGCCCGCATCGTGTTCTTGGATCTGCTCGAGATTACGAACGTTGACGGAAGCCATGCCTCTTCGGGCTTAGCGGAGAGCGTCCGGTTCGGGCTAGTTTTTGGTCGAATCAGGCCGGAGTGTCGAAGGGCACGAGGAGCCCCGACGGGAGCGCGATGACGTCTTCGAGCGGCGCGCGCAAGGTCGCGTTGGGCCAAGCGATGACGCGGCGACGCATACCCGAGCCCGTCACCTTAACGCCCCGCCCCACCACAGATCGTTCCAGGGTCACGCCGCTTGCCACCTCGGCGTCCGAAGCGCACCAGGAGCCGTGTCGGCCATGGTGGAGCGTGAGCCACGCGAAATTCGCGGCAACGTAGCTCGGAAGGTCGCCAAGATCGCGCCACGGCGCGAGGCTCGGCAGCGACAAGACGGCCCCGCCCCGCGCCAGCAGCGGCAGCGCCACGTCGCCTATCAAGCAGCCCCGCGCCGGTAAATCGCGCAGGACGCCAGGTCCCAGGGCCATCACGCCCACGTAATCGCCGCCCCGAACCTCGTGTCCAAAGATCTGCCCGCGAAGCCGCACTACGCTGCCCGCCGCATCGACGCCGACGTTGCCCTCCCCTTTGCTGCGCGGGGCCAACGCCAGTACCTGCGCGTCGCGGGCTTGGGCCAGCGACAGCACCTCGAGCAAGGGTGGCTCCGTCAGGATATCCCCATTCCAAACCGCTACGGCACCCTCGCCAAGGCGCTCGCGGGCCCCTGCCAGCCCTCCAGCAGTACCTAAGATCTCTGGCTCAACTATCACCTGAATATTCAAACCTACCTGCTTGATAATATTCGAGATAATTTGATGCTCGTGATGAGCATTGGCTACCAGCTGATTCACGCCCGCGGCGTGGCAAGCCGCCGCGATGTGGGCGATGAGCGGACGGTCCCCGACCGGCACCGCGGGCTTCGGCAGTTCGAGGGTGAGCGGCCGCAGCCGCGTCCCGAAGCCCGCTGCAAGGATCATGGCCGACGGCATCTCCCGATTATGGCGTCAACGCCCGGTCCGACCAAGAGCCGCGATGCGCCGGGCGCGCTCGCTTCACCGGCACAGCCGAAAGCTCGCCCGCTGCCCCGGGCGCGTAGTACCAACCGGGCGAGATGAGCGCCGTTCGTTTGCTTTCGGCAACGCTGCTATCGGCCGCCAGCGCCTTTGGCCTGGTCGCAGCGTCGGGCTGCGGGACCGAGGCCGTCGGCGTGGACGCTTGCCGCGATATCGAGCTTGCGCGCTGCGATGCTGGCCCGCACTGCGGCCTGATAGAGGACGCAGCGGCGTGCCGGCGCTTCTATCGTGACCACTGCCTCCATGGGCTCGCGGCGCCCGCCGCAAGGGGCGCGAGCGTGGCCGCCTGCGTCAACGTCATCAAGGCCGCCGGGCGCTGCGCAGCGGAAGACGCGGAGAGCTCTTTGGCGGCGTGTTCCGAACCCGTAACGAGCCCGCAGCCCGGCTTGCAGCGAGCCTGCGACGTGGTGAGCCACCCCGAGCGGGCCAGTGAGTGCGCCTTCCTTCTGCCCGACGACGCCCCCGAGGCCACCGGAGGCCAGCCCGCTGCTGACGGCGCTGGCGGGACTGCACCCGCGGAGGGTCCTGCGGCGGGGGGTGCGGGCGGCGCCGCCGGCGACAGCGTGAACTAGCGTGCCGGCGCCTCAGCGCGACTTGCGGGCCGATTCTCGCTGCCTCCCGCCTTGCCGGGGCGGAGCCCTTGGTCTACAGACCCGGGCGCTCATGACCGAAGGCTCGCTCCGCGCTCGTCCCCTGCCGTTGGCCTTCTTTGGAGGGCTCGCTCTGCTCGCGGCGTGTTCCAGTGCCGGCACTGGAACGAGCGGCGTGAGCCACCCGACCCTCATTGAGGTCACGCCCGATCGATTTCTGGGCGCGGTGCGCTGTTCGGACGAAACCGGAGCCATGCGTCGCTATGTGGCAACGCTCTTCGACGTCACCCGCGGGGGCGCTGGCGCTGGCGGTGGCGGTGGCGGAGCCGAGGCCGAGGTCGAGCCCGCTGACTCCGCGTCCGAGGCGGGCGGCTTCGCGCACCCAAGCTCGCTCCCGACCGACTGCCGAGCAGCGGTAGGCTTTGGTTTTGTAGCAGACGGCCGGCACTATCGGGCCGAGGTCGACGGCTACGACACGCTAGAGCTCACGCCGCGGGGCTCCGGGACGCGCCAAATGCTCGGGCCCGACGGCAACCCGCTAGCACCGCGCTGGGGCATGAGCTGCGCCAGCGTTGTGGCCAGCGCCGCTCGCATCGTGCCAGCTTGGGACTGTAGCCCGCGCGAGCTCCTGGGCGCGCCGCCGGCATCCGAGGCCCCCACTCGACTCACGCTCGCAACCAGCCGGCTCCTTGGCGCCGAGCGTTGCGGCGACGCGGAGGGCCAGGTGGAGCGCCTGCTGATCACTTTGAGCGTGCCCGGAGCGGCCGCTCGAACCAGCGAAGTGGCCTGCGGCGAGGACGCTGAGTTCGACGCCCTGCCGGCCGGACGCACGCTGACGGCCTACGTCTCCGCCTTCACGTTCGGTAGCGCCACGGCTTTCGCCGGCGCCACCTGCCAGGCCGTGACGGCCGCGGGCGTGACGACGCGAGCCACCTGCTCGCCGCTCAACCAACTCGGCTCACTGCAGGTTGATTTCTCCTCGGCGCTGGCCCACCTGGGCGTCAGTTGTGACGCCGGACTCGCCAACGTCCAGATCGCTGTTCCTGGCGAAGCCAGCGCGCGCAGTTTCCCCCCTCCCGACTGCCTGGCGCCCTTCCGCCAGCACTTCAAGGCTGGGCCGGCCTCTGTCACCTTGACGGCCGAGCCACGGCAAGGCGCAGCGCTGCCGCCGTTGCTCTGCACGGGAGCCGTGGAGCCGGGGCGCTCAGTCCTGGCGGATTGCGCGCTGAAGTAGCGGCCTCCGTGCCGAACGGCACGTCCTGCGTTACAACCAACGGACTGGGCGCTCCTTGGCCCGCGCCCTCACCATGCCGAGCAACGAAGGACTGACCCAAGGCTTGCCCCGACCCGGCAAGGCGATTCGCGGGCTAATGCTCGCGGTGTTTGTGCTCTGGCTGGTCTACGCAGTCGGTCTCAATTGGGGCGGAGCGAGCGAGCAGGTGTTCTTCGCGCTCGCCGGCAGCACTGAGCGCATCCTGCACGGTGAGGTGTGGCGCCTGCTGACAGCGCCGATGCTGCACTACCCCGTCGGCGGTGGTGGTGTCAGTCACGTCATCACGGCGCTGCTTGGGCTCTACTTCTTCGCGCCCCGCCTCGAGGAACTGTGGGGGCCCAAGCGCTTCCTGCGTTTCGTCGCGCTGTCCTCCGTGCTCGCCTACGCTCTGCAAATGCTCGTGGAGCTCTTGCTACCGAGCAGCCTGGCCGAACGCCTCGTGGGTGAATACTGGTTCGGTCTCTCGCCAGCATTGGGAGCGATTGCCATCGCCTGGGCGCTGACCTTCAAGAACCAGGTGGTGCAGCTGTTCTTCGTCATCCCAGTCAGTTCGCGGATGCTCATCCTGTGGATCGTCGGACTGGGCCTGCTTTACCTGGTGGCAGGCGCCAGACCGCACGAGGGACTCATCTCGCCCTTCGGGGGCATGCTGTGCGGCTGGTTGCTAGGCGGAGGAAACCCCTCCCCGCTGCGGAAAGCCTGGTTGCAACTGCGACTCGCCCAGCTGGACAACGAAGCCCGCCGCGAGCAGGGTCGAAAGAAGCCCCGCCCCAACCCTGGGGGGCTCCGGGTGATTCCGGGCGGACGAGCGGACGACGACGGCGAGGACAACGACAACGGCCGTGGCCCCGACGGTCGCTGGCTGAACTAGCCACGCCGGGAGGCGGGCCAAGCTGCCAAGCTGCCGGAATTTCGCGGAATGCTGGTGCCCTCTCCCCAGCGGCGGGCGTTCGTGTAAAAGCGTGGGAAAGATGACCGTTCGGCTTCCGCACCTCACCGCCATCGCGGACCTTACCCCCGAAACGGCGGGAGAACTCCTCGACAAGGCGGACGCCTTTCTGGAGGTCACGCGCCAGCCGATCCGCAAACTCAACGATCTGCGCGGCAAGACGCTGATCAACGTCTTTTACGAGGCTTCGACCCGCACGCGCACCTCCTTCGAGCTAGCGGGCAAGCGACTTGGCGCCGATGTCGTCAACATCAGCGGTGCTGCAGGCAGCAGCAGCAGCAAGGGCGAAACCCTGCGCGATACGGTCAAGACGCTCGACGCCATGCACGCCGACGCTCTCGTGATTCGGCATCCGGCGTCCGGCGCCGCCGAGTACGTCGCTCGCCATACGCGGGCCGCGGTGATCAACGCCGGGGACGGCATGCACGAGCATCCCACTCAGGCCCTACTCGACGCCTTGACCATCCGTCGCCATCGCGGCAAGGATTTCAGCGGGCTCACGGTCGCCATCCTGGGCGACATCCTGCATAGCCGCGTCGCCCGCTCAAACGCCCGACTGCTGAAGATGCTGGGCGCGCGTGTGCGCTTGGCGGGTCCCCGCACGCTGCTACCCATCAACGAAGCGGCCTTCGGCTGCCCCGTGTTCGACCGCGTTGAGCCTGCGCTCGAGGGCGTCGACGTGGTGATGATGCTCCGCATCCAGCGGGAAAGGCTAGGCGCCGCGCTGTTTCCGAGCCTGCGCGAGTACGCGCGGGTTTTTGGGCTCAACGCGGCTCGGCTGGCCCTAGCCAAACCCGACGCGCTGGTGATGCACCCGGGCCCATTGAACCGCGGCGTGGAGATCTCCGAGGAGATCGCGGACGGCTCGCACAGCGTGATCCTGGATCAAGTCGAAGCCGGCGTGGCGGTGCGGATGGCCGTCCTACATTTTACGGTCGTGGACTGATGCTCGACGGCGACTAGGCCGGCCCCAAATCCACCTGCGTGACCTGCGGCGCGCCCCCGCCCAACATTTGTTCGGCCATGCTGGCGAAGCTCTTCGGGAGATCCGTGACTAGCAGCGTCAGCTCCTCCCCCGCGAGCGGCGCTGAGCGGGCGGGCGTGATGCGTTCCTCATCTATCCACGCCTGAACGGCAGCCGCCGTGGCCTCTGCGCTGTCGACCACCGGAATGGCTTTGCCGGCCAGCTCCGCCGCCACCGCCGCGATGGTGTGCTTGAGCAGGGGATAGTGCGTGCAGCCCAGCACAATCACCGAGACATCTGCCGCTACCAGCGGCTCCACATAGCGGCGCACGGCCAGGCGCGGCACCTCGCCCGATAACCAGCCCTCTTCCACCAGAGGCACCAGCAGCGGCGCTGCCTGCACTACGACCTCAACGCGCGTGGAGAGCTGGCTCACCGCGCGCGGGTAGGCGCCGGACGCCACGGTGCCCAGCGTGCCCA
>JANNWK010000808.1:0-4008 GCA_031408355.1 Myxococcales bacterium | reverse complement strand
CCGCGGGTGTCTTCTTCCAGCGCCGAAAGAAGTAGAGCGAGGTCGCGCCCACGCCCAGGATGAGCCACCAAAATCCGGCGAGCGTGTCAGACACGAAGATCAAAAGCCGCGTGTACCAAGGCAGCGCGTGTCCCAGGTTGTCGAAGATGCTGGTGACTTTGGGAACCACCGCCACCATCAACACGCCCACCAATAGGCCGCCAATGACGACCATCAGCACCGGGTACGCCAGCGCGGCCGAGACCTTGCCCTTGAGCCGCGCCTGGCCCTCCATGAAGTCCGCCAGCCGCTCCAGCACCGCCTCCAGGGTGCCGGACGCCTCCCCCGCCGCCACCATATTGACGTAGAGCGGAGGAAACACCTGCGGGTGCGAAGCCAGCGATTTGGCGAAGCTCGTGCCTTCGTTCAGGTTCTCGCGCAACGTGGTGAGCACGCGCACCAGCTGTTCCTTCTCGACCTGGTCGGTCAGCGCCGCGACCGACTCCACCAAGGGAACGCCCGCGCGCACCAGCGTCGCCAGCTGCCGGGTCATGATCGCCACGTCGCTCGTGCTGGGGCGCCGCAGGATCGCGAAGGGATCAAGCTTGCGCTTGTCTTTGGCCTTCTTCTCAGCCTCCTCGGTGGCCAACGTGAGCAGCACGCCCTCGCGCCGCAGCACCGCCCTGAGCGAGCGCGCGTTGTCCGCGTCGCGAAAGCCCTTCACGGACTTGCCGGAGGCGATCTGAATGCCGCGGAATTCGTAAATACCCATGGCCCAGCTCACTCGTCGATCACAACGTCATCCTGCGTCGCAGCCACCACCTCTTCGACAGTAGTCTTGCCGAGCAGCACCTTGCGGGCGCCGTCGTCACGGAGCGAATCCATGCCCTGACCCATGGCCGCGCGTTTGATGGTTTGAGCATCAGAGCTGGCAAGCACCAGGCTGCCCACCACGTCGTCCGCCACCAAAAGCTCGTAGATCCCCATACGCCCCGTGAAGCCCTTGTTGTCGCAACGCTCACAACCTTTGGCGCGGTAGAAAGTGGGCATGGAAAGTTCGCGCCAGCCCACCGGCTCGTAGATCCCGCCGTGCACCACGTAGCGAGGCGAAAGCTTGCGTTCGTCGCGCCGGCGCGTCCGCTCCGGATCGATGCCCAATTGCGAAAGCTCGAACGGGGTCGCCGTGTACGGCTCCTTGCAAGCCGGGCACAGCACTCGCACCAGGCGCTGCGCTAGGATCCCAATGACGGTAGACCGCACCAAGAACGGCTCAATGTCCATCTCGACCAGCCGAGTCACCGCGCCCGCCGCGTCGTTGGTGTGGATCGTCGAAAGCACCAAGTGACCGGTCATCGAGGCGTGAATCGCGATTTCGGCCGTCTCCTTGTCGCGGATCTCCCCGACCATGATCACGTCCGGATCTTGGCGAAGGAACGCGCGGAGCGCGCTGGCGAAGGTGAGGCCGATCTTGGCCTGCACCGGCACCTGGTGAATGCCGCCAATCTCGTACTCAACCGGGTCCTCCGCGGTCAGGATATTGACGTCCGGCTGATTGATGCGATTCAGGCAGGCGTACAGCGTCGTCGTCTTGCCGCTGCCCGTCGGACCCGTCACCAGGATGATGCCGTCGGGGCGATTGATCAGATGATCCATCAGCCCGTAGTCGCGCTCCGAGAAGCCTAAGTCCCGCAGATCCAGCAGGACGTTCGTCTTGTGCAAGAGACGCATCACGATCCGCTCGTGATCACGGCTGGTCGGGATGGTCGAAACGCGCACGTCAATGCTGCGCCCGGCGATCCTGAGCGAGATGCGCCCGTCCTGGGGCAACCGCTTCTCCGCGATATTGAGGCCCGCCATGATCTTGACGCGCGCGATCACCGAGCTCATGAACTGGCGGCTGGCGCGCTTGGCAATGAAAAGCCGGCCGTCCACGCGATAGCGCACCAGCACCTCGCGATCTTCCGGCTCGATGTGGATGTCGCTGGCTCGCTCCTTAACGGCCTGTGAAAACAGCGCATTGACCCAACGAATGATCGGCGCGTCGTCGTCGGAGTCGAGGATGTCGACCTCATCATCAACGAGTCCCTCGTCGCTCTTGAGCTCACTTATCGTGTCCTGCCGCTCATAAACGCGGTTGATAGCGTTGAGCACCAGGCTGGCCGGAGCGACTGACAGCGTCACCCGCTTGCCGAAGGTCGCGCGCACGTCGTCCAAACCATCCACGTCAAGCGGATCCGCGCACACGACCTCGACCGTGTCGTCAGCCTCGGCCATGACCAAGACCAAATGATTCTTAGCGAAGGCGATCGGCAGCTTAGCCGCGAGATGAATCGCGACTGCCTCACCGTCCAACTTATCGAGGAACGGCACACGGCACTCCGCCGCCAGCGCCCGCGCTAGGTCCGTCTCACTGGCGAGCTTGGACGACACGAGCAGCTCGCCCAGCGAAGTGCCCTTTTCGCGCTGCTGCACGAAAAGCGGCTCCAGTGCGTCCGCCGACACAATGCCCTGCCGGACCAGCAGGTTGCCGAGCACACGCTGCTCGAGCATCGTCACTCCACGCGCTCCACGTTGACGCTGCGCGCCAGGGGCGCGATGCGGACGGGTGACTCGGAGGGGGCGTCGTTCCGGCCTTGGGGGACTGGCGCTGGCGCTGGCGCTGGCGCGGGTATCGGCGCTGCCGCGGGTACCGGCGCCTGAAGGGCGGGCTGGCCCGGTGCCCCGGTAGGCGCCGTCGTCGGAGCGCGTCGGGCGCGCCGCGTCGCGTCGTCGGCACCAGCCCCAGGCCGCACGGTGCCGGGTAGCTCGATCGGTTCGGTGGGCTCGCGGTCCAGCTCGCCCGGCGCCAGGCTCTCTCGTTCGAGGCGAGCTTGCTCTTCGATGTCCGCGTAGGCCTTGCGAATGTCTTCGACCAGCCCATTGGTCCGCGACCAGTCACGCGGCGCCGTCCAATCTTCGCCCGAGAACACGAAGAAGCGATCCAGAAACTCCTGACGCTCCTGCATTTTTCGCTCGAAGATACGGCGCAGGTCGGTTTGATCGCGGATCACGTGGGGCGTGAGGATCAGCAGCAGGTTGGACTTTCGCTTGGTCGTTTCCGAGGTGCGAAAAAGCGCACCCAAGAGCGGCAGGTCGCCCAGCACCGGGATCTTCTTGCGCGAGGTGATGTACTCGTCCTGCATCAAGCCGCCGATCACGACGGTTTGCTGATCGGCCACCACCACCGTGGTGTTGGCGGTGCGCTTGTTGATGCTCACCGCGCCCAAGTCACCGGCAGGCGCGCCCGCTGAGCTGCTTTCCTGCTCGATCTCGAGTCGCACCTGGTTGGACTCATTGATGTGGGGCGTCACCTTGATCTTGTTGCCAACGTCTTGGCGCTGAGCGGAGAACCCGCCGCCCAAGCCCCCGAGGAGCGCCAGCGGATTGGCCCCGGCGGCGCCCGCGGCACCACCAAGCGCGCCAAGACCGGCTAGACCGCCGCCTACGTTCTGCTGCAGCGCGATGTTCTGGCCGATCTGAATCTCCGCGGAAACGTTGTCGGTAGCGATGATGTGCGGCGTCGCGAGGATGTTGGATTTTCCGCTATTGGCGAGCGCATTCAGCACCACTCCGAAGGCGGGAATGCTGACGCCCGTGCCGAGCAAGGACTCAGTGCCGGCCAACTTCGGCCCCTGCACGCCTGCGGCGAAGCCCGTCAGCAGATCCGGATCAGCCGGAAAACCAAGCGATTTCCCAGCTTGAAAGCCGCCCAGCATCACGCTCGGATCCGCACCGCCCACGGTGGTGCCACCATGAAACGACACGCCCATGTTGGTAGCGTCCGAGATGCTCAGGTCCATGATCACGGCCTCGATGAAGACCTGGCGGCGCGGTCGATCCAGCTTGTCCAGCACCAACCGAAGCGTGGCGTAGTCGCGATTCGACGAGGTGATGATCAGCGCGTTGGTGCTCTTGTCCGGCGTGATGCGCACCTCACCCTCGAACATGCCCCCCGCATTGCCCGCGGCTCCCGCAGCGTCGCCCTTCTTG
>JANNWK010000807.1:0-4360 GCA_031408355.1 Myxococcales bacterium | reverse complement strand
CGGGATCGCGCCGCGCGCCTTCACGATGGGCTGCGAATCTGCCAAGAGCACTCACGGCCACGTCAGCAGCACACTTGCGTCTGGCTTCTTCGCGCTGGTCGTCGCGTACTTGTTGAAGGGCGCTCAACTGATCGAGGCGATCGACTCGTCAAAGAAGTGGGTCGGTCGCGAGGAAGGCTCGCCGGAAGTCGTGGCCGCCATCGAGAGTGCCGTTGCGTTGGCGGCATCCGACGTGACATCAACCCCCGAAACCGTCGAGCGGTTGGGAGCCGGCTGGGTCGCCGAGGAGGCCCTGGCCATCTCGCTCTTCTGCGCCCTTCGAGCCGAGAGTTTCGAGCACGGCGTTCGACTCGCCGTCACCCATAGCGGCGACTCAGACTCGACGGGCAGTCTCACCGGGCAGCTGCTCGGCACCCTCTGGGGCGTCGAATGCATTCCCCAGCGCTGGCTCGATCAGGTCGAGCTGGGCGACATCATCGAAGAGTTGGCTCGGGACCTCGTCGACGTTGCCAAAGAAGCCCCTGAGGGTGCCTGGCGCGGCTATCCAGGGTGGTAGGGCTGGTGGCCAAGCTGAACAGGGACGGTTAGCTCGTCAGGCGCGCCACGAAGGCCCGGTGTACGGCTGGAAACAGCTCCAGCACGTTCGTGGTCGAGTTGGTTCGCTCATCGAAGAACAGGATGCCGACCTCGCTCTCGTTGGCTCCTCGGAAGTCAGCCGTCGGTCTCGAAAAGCAGAGCCCTGGACCGGCCTGCTCGATGGCGGCCGAGAACGCCACTTGGTACTCCGCGAGCCGGGTCAGCTTCGCCGCGGCGGCTGCGGGCGTGCCCTTCACTGGCGCGTACTGCCGGGTGGAGAGGTAGTAGCGGGTTTCGCCTTCTTCGTCTTGACGTTTGTCGATTCGATGGAAGAGGACTTCGTCGACGCCACCTGGAAGCACAGCGGGGGAGTGCCCGAAACGGTATTGCGTCCAGCTGCTGCCTCCCATGTTGGTGCCGCGATGAATCGCGCTGCCGCCGACGGTTTCGGGACAGTAGGCCGCGAGCTTTCCCAAGAACTCGTACTGGACGAAATCGTGCTTGAAGCCCTCGAAGCCAGAAGGTTCAAAAAGGAGCTCCAGGGACTGCTCCCGTCGCTCCAGGACATGCGCGACGTGCGATCGATAGTCTTCGAGTATGTCGCTCTGCGCTCTTTGTGCCCTGAGGAACTCGACCCATGGCCGAAGCTCGACAACCGCGTAGTGCGCCTCCCTTGCGGCTCGGTCGGATCCAAAATGGTAGCCCGTCTTGAAGTAGATCGGGACTACATCGCTGCCGTCCGCACGTGCGGCCTCCAGGTAGCGCTTCAGCTGATCCCCGTGTTGAGTCGTGTCGGTCTTGTCCTCAATGATGAAACGAAACGCTTGCTCACCGATCGTTGCGTCCAGGGTGACGTCGATTTTTTTCCACTGGGTCTTCGGTCGCTCGCGAAGGCGCACCAGCTCCGGTTCGATCTTACTTCCCCGAGCCAGCTCCCAAAGCCAGGCGATAAACGACCTGCCTAGCCGCTGTAGCTCAGGGTCGTCGTGGTCCACCAGAGCGGCCAACCAACACAGGAAGGCGTCCTGCGACAGTTCGGACGTCGCAAAACTGAAGAGGTTGTGGCGCCCCATACGGGCTGAATACAGGAGCGACACCACCTGCGCCATCATCGGGCTCCCTCCCCGCAGTTTCCTGGGGCCTGGGTTTGGACTCGGCGGCGTGGAGTCGCAACGTGAGCTTCTGAAGTGAACGCCACGCGGGCCGGGGGGGACGGCTCCTGCGCAGCGTTCCCGGGCTTCGTGCACCGCCCAACGAGGAGCGTCAAGGTCCTGCAGCCGTGATTGTGGCGATATTGTCGGGGCCCGGAGAAGGCACGTTCGGGGCAGCTCCGGATTGCGCTCGACCGTGGTAAACGCCTGCCCAAGGTCCGGGCGGCCTTTTGTGGGGCCGGCGGCGGATTTCACGCAACCGGCCCACGACTCCGACCGACCCCTGTTGACGATGCTCCAAACGGCCATGTCCAGCCCCCTGCCGCCCGGCGGCGACCCGTTCGAGGGGTCGTCGTACCGTTGGCTGCGGCACCTGGGCGGCGGCGGTATGGGGGAGGTCCACCTGGTCGAGCACCGGGCTCTGGGCAGCGAGTTTGTCGCGAAGGTCCTGCACGCCAGGTATGCGTCCGACGCGCAGTTGGCGGACCGCGTGCGGGTCGAGGCCCAATCGCTTGCGCGGCTCGAGCACCCGAACATCGTGCAAGTGAAGAGCTTTGCGCTACTCGCCGATGGCCGCCCCTTTATCGTCATGGAGCCACTCTCGGGCGACACGTTGGAGAGCGAGATCCAAACGCGCGAGCGGCTGCCGCTGGTCGAAGCCCTGCGCTACGGCTTGCAGCTCGCCTCAGCGCTGGCCGCCGCGCACGCTCTCGGCATCGTGCACCGCGATATCAAGCCCAACAATCTGTTTCTGCACCACGACTACGACGGTTTGAAGGTGCTTAAGGTGCTGGATTTCGGGGTGGCTAGGATTCTTCCGGGCTTCTCGGACAACTCGCCGGTGCCTCTGGCGCTTCCGACCGACACCGGCATTGTGGTGGGTACGCCGCGCTACGTGAGCCCCGAGGGTGCACTCGGCAAGCGGGTGGATCATCGAGCCGACATCTACGGCGCGGGGCTAGTCCTCTACATCATGCTGACCGGCAGGGGACCGTTCGATCATGTCCGTGGCGAGCAGCGGGTCCTCGTCGCCCACGTTCACGAGGCCCCGAGGCTGCTCTCGACCTATGGCGTCGGGGGCGGCACTCCGGCACTTCAAGATCTCGTCAGTCACGCGCTCGCCAAAAACCCCGATGACCGGCTGCCCACCGCGAAGGAACTCGAGGCCAGGCTGGCGCTGCTGCTGCAGCAGGCAGTCGCCGCCGCGCGACGGACTTCTGCGCCCCCTGCTGCGCCAGCCGTTGCGGCGCCGTCCGCCCCCAAGTCAACTCACTACGAAGACACGGAAACGCCCGCACCCTTAGCGGCTATCCCGACGGTGCGAAGCCCAGCTTCGGTCATGCTCGTGTTCGTGACGATCGCGCTCATCGTGGGGCTGGCTTCAGCCGGCGCCGTCACGGTGCTCCGGCGACTGCTGGGGGGACCGTAGATGGACGCCAAACGCCAAGGCCCGCTCAACATCGGCGACAAGTTCCTCGGCAAGTACGAGGTTCGGGGGCTGCTCGGCAAAGGCGGCTACGCCTTCGTCTACGAGTGCGTCGATCCCTTCCTCGGCCGCTTGGTCGCGCTCAAGGTCATCAAGGTCTCGCAAGACGGGCCGACCGATTTGGCCAAGCGCGCCCGACAAGAAGCCCAGGTGCTGCTGCGAATCGAGCACCCGCGGCTGGTCAAGTTGTTCGATGCCGGCGTCCACGAAGGCCTCGTGTACCTGGTGATGGAGAAGCTCGAAGGCCGCACGTTGCGCGAGGTGCTGCGCGAGCATGGCCACCTGTCGCCAGCCGAAGCGCTGACGGTCGCCGTACAGGTGGCGCAGGGAGTCGTCGCCGCTCACCAACTGGGCGTCATCCATCGCGACCTGAAGCCTGAAAACATCTTCATTCAGGCCGACAACGAAGTGAAGGTGCTCGACTTCGGCATCGCGAAGGTGCTGGGCCAGGGCGCCGACACGACGCAGCGCGATGCCCTCCAAGGCACCGTGCTGTACATGAGCCCGGAGCACCTGCAAGGCTTCGGAGTCACCCCGCGCAGCGACGTGTTCGCGCTCGGCACCGTGACGTTCGAGATGCTGTTTCGGCACCCGCTCTACCTGGGCGATGGACCGCCCGGCATCAAAGAGGCGGCCTGGATGCAGATGTCCATGATGCCGCCACTCCTCAATGAGCTCGACGGCCGCATTCCGCACTACATCGCCAGGGTCGTGCATCGCACCATCTTGAGAATGGCAGAGCAGCGCTACGCCACGATGCAAGAGGTGGAAGCTGCCTTCATGGGCGCGCTCAAACGCCATTGGCACGAAGACGAGCCCAAAGGCGGCTTCCTGCTGCGCCCGCTCAGCACGCCGTTCGTGGCCGAAGCCAAATCGCCAACGCGCGACGCCGAAGCAAGAACGCTACCGCGCGACACGCTCCGGGCCGCGCAGGTGCTCACGAGCCAAGTGACCGTCAATGCGGCGCACGTCCCCGGTGGCGACACCGAGCCGATGTCCAAGCAGCCGTTCTCGGCGCCCTCGCCCTTCGTCCCGCTCATTGTCCCAGCGAGGCCGCAACCTGCGCCCCGCGACGACCGCACGCCACTGATGGTCAGCACCGTTGAGAGGCCCTCATCCGAGAAGCCCACCCTCCTGGCGATTCGCC
>JANNWK010000806.1:0-5007 GCA_031408355.1 Myxococcales bacterium | reverse complement strand
CGCTCGTCGCCCCGCTCGGCCTGACCGCGGGCGAGACGGCCTAGCGCGCGCGCGGGACCAGCGCGCCCGGAGCCCGGTAAACCTCGGGCGGCACCTCGGCGCCGGGATCGAGCTTGCAGCTGATTGAGTGGTACTCGACACGCAGTCCGGGCGCTTGCCCGGTGGCACGAAACAGGAAGGATTGTGCCAGATCGGCGACAGGCAGGATGGCGCGAACCTGTGGCACTTGGGCGCCTTCGAGCCCCAGCGGTTCCGCGTCGAAAGCTGCCACGCAGGGCGCCGCTGGCGAGCCGTGCAGCACAGCGTAGGCCGTCATGAAGGTTTGGGGGGCATCACCGCCGTCGCTGATGATGACCGGGTGACGGGTGCCGGGATGGTGAGGAGCCACGACTCGAGGGCTTGAGCTCACACTGGCTGCATCGCAGCGCTGGGGTCGCTCGCCCAGCGAGAGCTGAGTAGGCACCTCGACCGGCGCATCCAAGACCTCGCCGCGCGCGCGAAAGGTGAAAAGCTGAGCCTCCGCGCGCGCCGAACCGCTGTCGAACGTTTCAATCACCTGCCCGGCGCGAGTTCCCACGTAGGCGATGTTGGAGTTCTGCGCGGTGCCGAAGCGCGCGGGGTCGAGCGCGCCGGTGGCGTAGGCCTCGAATACAGGGTTACCCGCTTCGAAGCGGGCGCGTACCACCGCACTGCCTCGCCCCACGAGGAGCAGCGGGACATGCTGGCCATCCACGTGGGCCATCTCGGAGTGCGTTCCGCGGACGCCCGTGACCGGCCAAGGCACAGGCGGAATCGTCGCCGTTCGTTGACCGTCAAAGAACAGCGTCGGCTGATTGTCCGCCGGGCCGCGATGAATCCTAAGGTAAATGCCCCCCTCGGCGATGCTGAGCAGGGCGGGCTCTGCCACCTGCGTTCCCCGCGGCCCACGCGAGAAGTCACCCGGAGCGTAGGCTCCCGCATCAGCCAACGACGCCCGGCGCCTGCGCCCCTCCAGCAGGTTGAGCCAGCCAAGCTCCACGCCGGTGAGATGCGCCGTGGCGGAGGTCGGATCCGGCGCCAGATAGCGAAGCGCGGCCACCCCCTCCACCTGCCCAGAGACCGCCATTGCATAGGCGCGCCCACGTTCGCTCGGTGGAAATATGGACTCGCGCTCGACGCGCGGCTTGACCCCCGCGTACGCCACCCAGGCCCAGGCCGCGGCACGCACAGGATCGGCGCCCGGGGCGAACCAGGTGGCCTGCCCGATTGCCGATTCGAAGGCCGTTGGGAGGTCAGTGACTCCCTCGAGAACCTGCCAGGGCGCGCCGTCGAGCAGGCAGCTAATGGGCGTCTTCAGCTGCGGCACCGAATAGTCGACGTTGGTCGCAGGAGGGGGCGGCAGCATCCAAGCTTCGTCGTCCGGATCTCCGCCCCAGCCCAGACGTGAGATATCACTGCCCACGACACAGCCGAACGCAGCGCACGCCAGCGCAACGTCGCAGGCGCCGTCGCCCGGGCACAACTCAATCGGGAAGCGTCCGACGTTTCTGAAGGACGCGCCAGCGTCGAGCGACTCCCAGACCTCGCGCGAGGCCACTGAAACGGCCAGCGCTCGGCTACCTGCCACACCGAGGAGCGCGCGCGGGTCAGGCGGACGCGCCACGGAGAGGACGCGACCGCTCTCATCGAGAACCAACCACACCCGCGAGCGATAGCGGGAGACGGCCAGGGCTAGCGTGCCATCCTCGGCCGCCACGAGCGCCTCCACGCGCACGCCCACCGCCGAGCGCTCCCAGCGCTCTTCGCCGTCGGCGGCTTCGCCTGTCGGTACGGCCAACTCCTCGGCTTCGAAGCTGCGCCCAGCATCGCGTGAAACGAACACCGAGAGCGCGCCAGCCTTGGTGCTCTTGCCCACCGCATACGCGATCCGACCGTCCGCCGAAAACCCGAGCGCCAGCGCCACCTCAGCAAGCGATGGCGTCGCCGAAGCCGCGATCTCAAACGCGGCGTTCGGCTTCGGGCCATCGCGGTCGCTCGCGTGGCTCCTTGCGTGCCGACTTGGCCCTTGCGCGACCGGAGCGCGCCTGGCGACGCCCAGAGGCGCGCAGCCAGAACCGGCGGCGTAAACCGGGCACACCCCGGTAAGCAGAAGCGCACCTGCGGCGCCGTGCGCGAAGCGGAACGTGCTGAGGTTGCCTTCGACTACCAAGCGCTCAGCAGAGAACGTGGCGCCCCGGTCGTCGCTTCGGAATAGCTCGATGGGCTGCGTCGCCGTCTCTGCACCTGCGCGAAAGCAGGCCAGCGTCAACGCCGTGTCAAACGCCGCCAGCCGAGCGGCGCGACAGCCGGCTAGTTCCGGCACGAGTCGCGAAGCCAAGGGACCTCCGAGCGAGCCCGACGTGAGCGACCAGCTTCCGGACTTCTCGCCCGGAGAAATCTCGTAGTAGTCGCCGACCACCGCGACCGCGCGACCCTGGACCAAGGCTCCGGCGTTGGGTCCGCGCGGCGTGGGTAGCTCGGGGCCTGACTGAGTCGGCTGCACGGGCGCGTAGGCCACGAGCGGCGGAGCTTGGGCCTCGCGGTACTCAAACATGCCCAAAGCGGCAAGCACGCCGAACTTGCGCTCCGGCAAACGGTCGAAGCCGAAAGCGCCGACCGAGCGGGCGGCGATGCGCTGAAACGTCACTCCGCCATCGCGGGTCGCGAACAACGCCTCGGGAATGGCCAAGGCCAAACCCTGATCGGCGTCTCCGAGCGAGACGGCCACGAACTTCGTGCCGGGCGGCCCCACCGGTTTCCAGGTCGCTCCGCCGTCGGCGCTCCGGAGCAAGCCTCGATCGCGCCGAATACCGATGATGGCGGAGGGGGAGCTTGCAACGCTGGAGAGTGATTCGAGCGGCGCGCTTGCGCGAAAGAACGGCGCTATCGGCCCGTGCGCTTCGTAGCCGACGCCGCTCGCGCCCACGAAGACGAAGCCTCCAGCAGGGGCACGCTGGATGCCCACCAGCTCCTCGGGCGCTAGCACCGACGCCGCCTCGAGTCGCTGTTCAAGCTTGGACAGCAACCAGCGTTCGCCGCGACGACCCGCCAGGAGTCGGTCGCCCGAGGCAAGTAACAGCTCGGCGTTCACGCGGGCGGGCTGGAGCGGGTGGTAGCGCCAGATCGCCGGCGTAGCGAACGCTACGAGCGCGCTCGTCTCGGACCCCAGCGAAACGCGAGGCGCACCTACGGGGCGCGCTTCGCCCCCGCGACAACCGGCGCTTCCGGCTGCTACGCCGGCCAGGACGAACAGCGCACCGAGCAACGGCGCGCCGCCGTCACCTCGACGCCGCTCAGCCGTTCACCATCTCCAGCAGCTTCGCCATGGTGGTGAGACCCACGTGCTGCGCCGAACGCTGTCCGTTCTTGAAGACCATGATGGTCGGCACGCCGCGGACGCCGAACTTTCCAGCGGTGATCGGTGAGTCGTCCACGTCGAGCTTGCCGACCTTGACCTGACCATCGAGCTCGCCGGCGATCTTGTCGATGATGGGAGCCAAGGCCTTGCAGGGGCCGCACCAGGTCGCTGTAAAATCCACCAATACCGGGAGAGTGGAATTGACGACTTCTTGCTCGAAGTTGAGGTCGTTGAACACTTGAACTTTTTCAGATGCCATAGCTGCTCCCTGCGCGGACGATGCGATTCGAAAGAGCAACATAATGCCGCTTGGGACAAGCGCAAACCCGGACCTGCGAAAACCTTCGCCTGCGGCCCGGCCGGACCCGCCGCCGCCGCGACGGGCAGTCCCTTCCGGTCCGCCCAAGATGCGGTCATAACGGCCAAAATGAAGCGTGAGCCCGAGCTCTTGATAGAGTCCGAAACGATCTGGACCGCTGACCCCTGGCCGGAGCCCTGGACGCCGGGCGGCGTGATTGAGACGCTTGAGCCGCTGGCCGTGGACGACCGGAGGTCCCGGCTCTGGTCGGTGATCTGCAGCCGCATTGGCAACGTGACGGTCCTGATGGACGCGCCGCACGACCCCCACAATGCCGCCGCGGTCCTGCGCACCTGCGACGCCCTGGGTATCCCCCGGGTTCACATCGTTCCGCGAGCCGAGACTTTCGCGGTGGGGCGCACGGTGGCCAAGGGCGCCGAGCGTTGGGTTGAGGTGGTGCCGCACCGTTCCCCCGAAGCTGCGCTCAAGCTGCTGCACGACGACGGCTTCACCACCATCGCGACGCACCCGGAGGGCAACCTCGCGCCGGAGGCCTTGGCGAGTCTGCCACGTGTCGCGTTGATTCTCGGCAACGAACACGACGGGCTCCGCGATGCCCTTCATGCCGGCGCCCACGACTCGGTGCGCATCCCCATGCGGGGCTTCGTCGAGAGCCTGAACGTCAGCGTGGCCGGTGCCGTGCTGCTCTACGCAGCAACGCGGGGGCGGGAGGGGGACCTGTCCGACGCCGAGCGGGCACGCCTGTTCGCCCGAGCCTTGGTGCGCTCCGTGCCTCGCGCACTTTCCGTGCTTGATGCCAGCCTTGCGCGTTGAATCGCCACGGTCCAGCCACCTTTTGGCGGAACGGTTCCAATTTTTGGGGCGAGGGACTACGGTCCCGGCCCACCAAATGGCAGGCACCGTCATCGGAGAAGGACTCAACATCGAAGGCGATCTCAGCAGCGACGAGGAGGTCGTGGTGCAGGGCAGCGTACGCGGCAAGCTCACGTCAACGGACGCCGTTTCCATCGGCACGGGTGGCGTGGTTCAGGCCGACATCTCAGGCTCCAGCGTCAGCATCGCGGGACAGGTCACGGGCGACGTGACGGCGACGGAGCGCGTCGACATCCAGGCTGGTGGTCGCTTGATTGGTGACGTGAAGGCCTCACGCTTCACCATTGCGGACGGCGCCTCATTCAAGGGTGCCGTTGACATGGAGGTCTAGGTGATGACCCAAGCGTCGGTAATTGGCGGAAGCAGTGTGGTGCGCGGCAACGTGCGCGGCGAGGGTTCGCTTGAGGTTTTGGGCCGCGTCGAAGGCGACATCAGCGTG
>JANNWK010000805.1:0-5511 GCA_031408355.1 Myxococcales bacterium | reverse complement strand
TGCGCCCGGTCGCCGAAGGCTCGGACGCACTTGCCAAGGTGGATCCCGAGAAGCGCAAGCTGTGGCTCGCCGGGCTCTCGGCCGTGGAGCGAGGGGGCGCAACCGACATCGGTGCGCTGCTCACCCAGGCGGCCAGCAAGCTCGACCCCAAGCGGCGCGGCGCCGTCATCTACGTGGGCGATGGCGCGCCGTCCGTGGGCGAGCTGGCTCCGAAGGCCTTGAGCGAGCGCCTGTCGCGTTTGCCGGCCGGCACCCGCTTGCTGGCGGCCGCCGTGGGCAGCCAGCCCAACTTGCCATTGCTCGAAACCATCGTGCGCGGCGCACCGGTGGAGCAGGTGTTCGACGCCTATGGCGCGGCGCGCTCGTCGCTACGACTGTTGGAGGCGGCCGGGCGCTCGGCATGGCTCGGCGCGAAGGTCGACCTGGGGCTGGGCGTCGAGCGGCTGCTACCGCGGGTGCTGCCGCCCATCACAGCCGACGAGACGGTGATGATCGTCGGCCGCGTCAGCGGTGCGCTGCCGACCGAGCTCACGCTGTCGAGCGGCGAGGGCACGATCAAGCAGCGCATGACCGTGCGCAACCTCCAGGATTTCGGCGACCTGCGCCGCCGTTGGGGCGAGGAGCGCTTTTCGGAGCTGCGCGAGAGCGGCGCCGGGCGCGCCTCGCTGGTCGACATTGGGCGGCGCTTCGGCCTGGTCACGCCCTTCACGTCCTTGTACGTGCCGACGCGGCGAGAACGCGAGCAGGAGACCCACGAAGAGCCGAACCACGTGTCGGCCCTGGCTCGACGTGAGGAGCGCGCGACGCGCTGGAAGCCCTGGTGGAATTCGCACTTCGGAGCTCGCGAGGTGTCCATGGCGCCGGCCGCGTTGGTCGAAGCGGAGGCCGACAACAAAGAAGGCGGCACGGGCACGCGCGCCAAGGGCGAAGAAGGCTCGATGGGCAAGGCCGCGAACAAGCGCTACGCGGTGCAGGGGCCGAAGGACAACCAGGACAGCACGGAAGCCCGCAGCGCTGCGCTGCGCGAAGCCACCGAGTTTGGCATGCTCGGCCTGCTGAACACCGGCGCTGCGGGTGATCCGGAGGCGCCGACCGCACCGTGGGGGCGGGACAGCAGCCTCGACTCGGCCGCCTCGCCGCCTCCGATGGATAAGGCCCCGGCTCCGGCAGAGCTCGAGCGAGCGCCAGCCCAATCGGCCGCCGCCGTCGGCGACGCTTTCGGCGGTGGCGGTCTCGGGCTCAGCGGCATCGGCAAAGGTGGCGGCGGCCCGCCGTCGGCGGGTGCGATCCGGCCCGGTGCTGCCGGCGGAGGCCTGGCCGCTCTCGGTGGGTATGGTCGCAGCAGTGGCTCCCAGGGCAGTGGTGCCGCCGCCAAGGTCGCGGGCCCGAAGGGCAACGCCTCCGTCGGCGGAGCGGCCGTGAGCGGCGGTAACGTCAGCAACGCGGCTCGCGTCGTGGCCGGCATGCGCGCCGGGTTTCGCAATTGCTACCAGCGTGGCCTGGCCGAGGATCCCGCAGCCGCGGGGAGCATTCGCCTGACCATCCGAGTCGGCGCGGGAGGCGAAGTAGCAGGCGTTGCGCCTACTCCATCCGGCAGTCTGCCCCCTGCCGTCATCGCATGCGTGGTAGCGCGCGCGCAGGCCGCTCAATTCGATGCGCCTGAAGGCGGCAGGGCCACCATCAATGTCCCTGTAACGCTGGTCTCGGCCGAACGGGACGAGGCCTCGGGCACGCAGAGCGACCAGATCGCCGATGCGCCGAAGCCGACCACCGGAACAATCTCCGTCGCGGTCACCACCAGCATCGGTAGCGTTGGCCACCAGCGCGTGCCGTGCGGCAAGGGCGCCGATCTACCGCTCAACGAGCGCCTGGTGCTGTGGCGCGAACGCCTGAGCGCCGGCCGCAGCGTCGACGTGGCGCTGCGCGTCTATCGCTCGGCGCTTGCCGACTGCGAGGCCAGCGACTGGCGCGAGCGTTCCGCCCTGCTGGTGCAGATCGTCGATAACCTGGGCTCGATCCGCGATCGCGTGACGCTGTGGCGCGCCCTTTTGACGATGAGCCCCAGCGCGGCCGACGCCGTGTACCGCTTCATGCTGCTACGCGTACAAACGTCGCAAGACTTGAAAGAGCTACACGATGCGCTCGGTTTGAAGCGCATCGAGCCGCAGCTGCTCGATGGCCTGTTAAAGAAGGGCCAGAACGCTGCCGAGCGACTCGGCCTACTGCGCGGCGCCGCCGAGAAGTTCGCCGACGACACCGAGCTTGCGCTGCTCGTGCTCGACGCCTACGAAGATGCGGGCGACGATGCCGGCGGCCGCGCCTGGGCGCGCAAGCTGCGCCGCCGCGTCGACGCCTCCGCGCACGTGCGCACCAACGTGGGCGAGTACTACCTGCGTCTGTCGGGCCGCGCCCAGGGCGCGCAGGCTGCGCGCGACGCCGAAGAGGCGCGCCGCACCTTCGGCGAGCTGGTCGAGTTCGCGCCCGAAGATCCGTTGTCCCGCCGCCGCCTGGGAGATCTACTGCGCGCCCACGGCTGGTACGAAGAGGCGCTGCGCCAGTACGAGACGCTGGCCGCCCTCACACCCGACGATCCCAGCGTGCCGCTGCTGCTGGCCTCCGCCGCGCAAGGCACCGGTAAGGTGGAAGAGGCGGTGCGCTGGGCAGAAAAGGCGGCCGCAACCGGCTCGCCCGACGGCCAGAGCCAGATGGCCCTGGCCGCGCGCGCGCTGGCCAGCGCGTTCTTGGCTTGGGCCCGGGAGGACTCAGGCAAGGCCGGCAAGACCGACGAGGTCGAGCGGCTCCGCATCCGCGCCACACGCCTGGCCGCCTCCGGGCAGGGCCAGGGCGTGCGCGTCATCTTGACCTGGGCGCACCCCGAACTGCGGCCGTCGCTGTGGAGCAACGCGCTCGGATCCATGATGCCGGCGCCCGACAATATGCCGCTGCTCGGGGTGGCGCAGGTCTTCGTGCCGCAGAGCCCCCCGCCTGAGATCGAGCTGAAGCTCGATCCGGAAGACGCCGCGCTCGCCGCGCGCCTGGAGCTCAAGGCCACCGTCACGGTGGTGGTCGACGAAGGCACGGCACAGGAGAAATTGGCGCGACTCGAGGTCGGCTTCAGAGGCGAAGGCGGCAAGCCCAGAGGTAGGCTCAAACTGCGCTACCAAGACGGCGCGCTGAAGCAGGAGGCGCCATGAAAACGCTGCGAAGTCTGCGCGTGGCGCTGCTGGGTGGGGCGCTCTCGACGGCGCTTTTGCCTTTCCTCTCGGCCTGCAAGGGCAAGGCTCCGGTCAAGGCCGTTTTCACGGTCGGCGACATTCGAGCGGTGCACGCCGACGTGATGGTCGGCAAGCGCGCGGTGCCAGGCGAGCAGCGCCTATCCGATGGCGACACCATCGCGACCGGTCCCGACGGGCGCGCGCGCCTGCGCCTCGACGACGGCACCATCGTGGCGGTCGACGCCGCCACAAGCTTCACCCTGCGCGGGCACAAGCTGGAGCTTGAGTCAGGCCGCATCTTCGTGCAGGGCGGCGTGGCGGCGCGCACCGAGGTGACGCTGAAGGGCGCCTCCACCACGGTGGCTTCGAGCGCGGTGGCCTTCGACAGCAAGGGCCCGAAGGCCAAGGTGTACTGCGCCATGGGCGAGCTGATGCTCAACGCCTCCGGCAAGCAGCTGCGCGTGGCCAGCGGCGAGACCGCCACCTTGGACGGCCGAAATGGCAGCGTTGCGCCCGAAAAGGCCTTCGAAGATTGGACCGGTGGCCTCGCGGTGCCGTGGACCAGCCCGCTCGGCGAGCGCAGCGCCATCCCTCAAGCGCGCGCCTTCCAGCAAGCCAGCGACGCCGGCTCGGATCTGGTCATCCGATCGCAGAAGGTCGACGTGCAAATCGACGGCGAGCTTTCCGTGACCAGCGCGCGCACCACCTACTTCAACGGCGGCGCGTCCGCCGACCACGCCAAGATCCGCCTGGCATTGCCCCAGGGTGCGCTGGTAAGGCGCGTCACGCGCTCGCTCAACGGCATGAACGCGGTCAACGCTGAGCTGCAACCGGCGGGCGACGCCGACGGCACCGGCGCCGCGCTCGAGTTTGCCGGCGGCGGCTGGCTCAGCGGCGATTTGGGCGCCGTTCCGGCGGGCCAGACGCTCGACTTCGAGCTGGAGTACGCCGAATGGCTCTCGACCCGAGCCGATCGAGCCGCCTACCGCTTTCCGATGGCCGCCGATGACAAGACCGGCATCGTGGGCGAGCTCTCGGTCGACGTGGACACCACGCGGGCCAAGTCGCCGTTCTTGACGGCCAGCGCCGGCTCGACGCTCAAAGACAGCACGATCCACTACCGGCAAGCCGACGTGCGGCCCACCGGCGACCTGGTGGTCGAGCTTTCGCCGGACGTGGTGCGGCCCGGCGGGGTGCGCGCCTACGTGGCGAGCGGCCGCGGACCAACTGAAGACCCGTACGTGATGATCCGCACCGAGCTACCGGCGCGGAGCGAGGCGGGCGTCACGTTGGCGGTCGTGGTCGACTCGTCGATGAGCGTGGGCAGCGCGACGCTCGAGACCGAGCGCGCGGTGGTCGACGCCATTCTGGAGGGCCTGGGCCCGCGCGACTCGCTGGTCGTGCTGGCCGCCGATCAGAGCGTCCGCCCGATGGGCCCGGCCACGCCCGAAGCCGTCACACCGGCGCTGCGCGGGCAAGTGCGGGCAGCGCTCGGCGCGCTACGGCCGGGCGGCGCCTCCAACCTGGGCCTGGCGCTCCAGCAGGCCGCCGACATTCTGGATGCCCCGGCGCGCGGCGAGCGCGCTGGCTCGGGCATGCTGGTGTACGTGGGCGATGGGCGCCCCTCGGTCGGCGAGCCCGACGCCGAGCACCTGCGACGCCTGCTCGGCCGGCGCGCGGGCGGCCTGCCACGGCTCGGCGCGGTCGCGGTCGGCGCCGCGGCGGATCGCTGGCTGTTGGCCAAGCTCGTGGCCGGCGTGGGCTCGGTCTACGAGGTCGGCGATCGCGCGGACGCAGCGCGGGCCGGTGCCACCCTGCTGGCGGACGCCCTACAACCGACGTTGCGCGACGTCGAGCTCGACCTGGGCTCGACCGTCGACCGCATCTATCCGCGCGAAGGCCGGGCCGTGTTGGCCGGCTCAACCGTCACCGTGCTGGGTCGACTGCGCGGCAAGCTGCCGACCAAGGTGGGCTTTCGCTACCGCGACGGAGCCAAGCAAGTGCAGGAATCGCGGCTCGTGTACCGCAGCGTGGCCCCCCAAAACCAAGACATCATCAAGCGCTGGGTCATGGCGCGCATCGAGGACATTGCGACGCGCGGCGAGGGCGTCGAGCCGGCGCTGGTGCTGGCGACCGAGCACCACCTTTTGACACCTTGGACCAGCTGGTTTTTCCCAGGCGAAAACGGCTCCCAAGTGCTGACCCGGCGCCTGCTGGATCTGTCGCCGCTCTACGACACACCCTACGCGGCGCAGGCCGAGCCCGGGCTTTTGGCGGGTTCCACGCTGCTTGAGCC
>JANNWK010000804.1:0-2750 GCA_031408355.1 Myxococcales bacterium | reverse complement strand
GTTGCCATATTCGGCTGCTGTGAATGACGATAGTGACATCGGGATTTTTTTGCAGGGACACGAAAGACGCTCTTTGCCTCCACTGCCACCACCCAGCTGCCATGACTCTGCAGTGAAGTGAACCGGAACTCACGCGCTATGCTTTGGCGAATGGGAGGCTGGTACTACCGAGAGCCGAGCGGGACCGAAGATGACGACGATCCCGTCGTCGGTCCGGTGGCGCTCGAGCGCGTCCTCGACTTGCTTCGCTCGGGCGTGCTGGCCGAAGACGTTCCGGTTAGCGTCGATGGAGTGGATTGGCGATCCGCGGACGAAGTCGAGGAGGTGCTGAAGGCATTGCCCTTCGATCGAGAGCGTCTCATTCGGGAGTTCATCGCGTACGGCGAGGCGGCGCCCGGCGAAGAGAACTGGGGTTGGGCAAGCGACCGCATGTACGCCATCTTGGACGGTGCTCCTGAGTTCGCATGGAGCCTCATCAAAGAGCTCATCGTCCGAGCGCCGTCTGAAGATTCGCTGAGATACTTCGCTGCAGGCCCGCTTGAGGATCTGCTCAGTAGGGATGGAGCACTATTCATCGATCGAGTCGAGCAGCTCGCTGACATCGATCAGAAGTTTCTGCACGCTGTCGCCACGCTTCGACGCCTAGGGATGTCCGATGATGTATGGCGTCGCGTGCAGCTTCTGGCGCGTCGTGATCCGACAGACTCGAGCGCGCCACGTAACTCTGCCACCGACTAGGCAACTGAGCGCGAGCTTCGCTCTGCGAGCGACACCAACATGCGGAGCGCCTCGAGCACGCGCTCCTCGCTGCCAAAGTGCTGCCACAGCTCCTTGTCGAGGAACACGGCTTGCTTGAAGTCACCACGCAGAGCAGCAAGCTTGTTCGGACGGATCGCGCGTGAAAAATCCACCTCGGGCATTTCCGCGAGCGACTCTTCGGATGGTTCAGCCTGGGTCGCTTCGTCGTTGCTCATAGGTTTTTCTTTCGGAGCGACTGGCTCGTCGTGCGCTGATGATTCGGACCTTGTCTCCGCGCTCAAGGTGAACGACGAAAAGAAGGCGGGCGAGGGGCGAGAAGCCTAGGGCGATGATCGATCGGGTGCTGTGGGGTCGTCGGTTGCTAGGAAGTGCGGGTCCAGAAAGACCGAGCTGGCTTCTGAGAAGGATACGCCATGCTTCTCGAGGTTCGAGCGGGCTTTGTCCTCGTCCCACTCGAAGTCGCCGAAGCCAACCGTAGCCATTTCAATAGTTTAGGCTGCGGTTGTCGTTCCGTCTGCCTAGGAAATCAGCGTTGTGGTGCTGCTCCACGGCGCCCGGGCACCGAAGGCGGCAGAAATCGTGCTCGATCGTCACGCCGCCGCTGCGAGCGCAGTTCTGAATTCTCCAGCTCGGGTGCGCCAAGAAACCCTTGGTCAAGGACCTGCTTGGGTTTTCCGATGTGTCTCAGGGCGCACGGGCATGGCTAGCTGACGATGCTCGTTCGGGTTCGCTTCTGAAGTTCCAGCGCCCGATCGGCGATCTGCTGGGCGGCGCGCTGCAGCTGGAGCAGTTCGTGGGCGAAGTCGTCGCTGCTGTCGGTCCCCTGCGCTGGGCGTCGCTTGGCTTCCTCGGCCTTGGACGTCTCGGTAGCAGCTTCTTGCATGCTGTTCATGATCACGCCGATGAACAGGTTCAGGACGATCATGGTGCCGAACAGGATGAAGGTGATGAAGTAGAGGGGTGCTGCCAGCGGGCTGGGTTCGGGAAATTTGCAAAGCTCGGCGGCTAGGCCCTCCCCAGTCGCGCTGCAGCCGTGGATCTGGGTGTACATCAGCTCCGCCCAGCCTTCCAGAGTCACGACCGTAAACAATGTGAGCATGGCAACGCCCAGCGAGCCGAAGTGGCTCGGATCGTTGCGGCCGAACAAGAAAACGCCGGCGACGCCATAGACGTAAAATAACAGCGCCAGAAACACGCCAACGTACGCCATAGAAGGGATGCTCTTGAGCAGCGCGCTCACCAGGATCTGCAGCCGCGGCAAGGCGTGAACCAAGCGCAGCACCCGCAGCAGGCGAAGCAGCCGCAGCACGGTGACGTACTGGCCGCCGAACGGAAGCAGTGTCACTGCCACGATGCCGAAGTCGAAGGCGTTGAACGGGTCGCGGAAGTAGCGCCAAGGCCGGTTGCCTTCTGCTGCTAGTTTGATGGCGATCTCGACGATGAAGATTGCGAGGACGATGCGGTCGAGCACATGTAACCAATCGCCCCAGGCTGCGACTGCGGCGGGTGATGTCTCAACGCCGACGAGCGCGCCTGCCAGGGCGATGACCCCGGTGATGAAATACTGAAAGGTGGAGGACTGAACGACGCGACGCGCGATAGCGGACATGACTGCCGCTGTTTACAGCATGCGCAGGCGCGCCGCGCAAACGAACCGCGTGACAAGGTAACCCGACGAATTTATGCCAGCAGCTCGCCGATGGGTCCTTGGTTGTAGGCTGGGTCGGCGAAACCGTTGAGGTCGGTGATGCCCATGCTTTGGGCGATCGTCAGCAGAACCTCGTGAACGCGGCGGTTCTTGGGGTTGGCGAGGCGCTCGTCGCGATTGGCGCCCATGTCGAAAGGCAGCTGGTGGTACTGGCCCATTTTGAGCTTCTGGCCTGGCACGTTGCCAAACAGGAAGACGGGGTGGCGCTCGTGATCGTGGTCGAGTGGATCCCAACCGATCTCGGAGCTCCAGACGAGAATCGTGTTGTCCAGCACGGTGCCGG
>JANNWK010000803.1:0-5034 GCA_031408355.1 Myxococcales bacterium | reverse complement strand
CGGGTCAAGCTTGGGAGACCGCATTTGGCGGCGGCGCCGCCTTTTTCATGAAGGTCAACGCCAGCCCGGTGAGTCACTACACCCTGACCCGCGTTCCGCTGGACGGCAGCGCCGAGAAGCAGATTTGGGACGCCGCCGGTGGCGTGGGCGACGGCGTCATGTACGCGGACGCTTCGGACCTGTACTGGTCAGTCGCCGGCTCGCCCGCTTCAGTGCTGAGAAAGGCCGTTTCGGCCGCCCCCGCTGCCAACCCCGAAGTGTTGTTTCAGCCGACTGCGACGCCGCGCTACCTGACCATTCGCGGCAACGCCTTCTTTTGGATGACGGGCATGTACGGCGCCCCGGCGACACTGTTCACGCGGGCGACCAACGCCGCGCAGGCGGTAACGGGGACCGAGATCATGAACGTCAATCAATACTACGTGAGCGCGTTCAAGACCACGACCGATGCCATTTACTGGGTGGCGCGCAACGTCGGCGCCGCGGTGCTGACGACGGTGCCGTTAGCCGGAGGCACTCCGACGGCGGTCCCGGACTCGGTGGTGGCAGATTCGGCGCCGCTCTACACGGTGGGCGATACGCTTTACTTCGCGCGCACCGGCAACGCCAACGTGCTCAACGGCATTTATCGCTTCAAGAAGGGCGACGCGACCGTCACTCAGCTCGTTCAGCAAGAGAGCGTTAATAGCTTGATCGTCGATGAGGCGGGTTTGTATTACCGCTCCGGCTACGCCGACAACATCGTGTACAAGTCACCGTTGAGCGGTGGCGCGGGCGTACCGATCGCCAAAGTGCAAGGCGGCTTTGGCGGCTTCGTGGGCCAAGACGAGAAGCTCCTCTACACCTTCTATCAGTGGGGCTCGTCGGGCTCCGCGTACAAGATCGTGAAGTAGCGCGGCGCAAGCTCGTTGGCGTCAGCTGCCAGCCGCGCCGCCAAGCGCTGCGGCGAGCGCCGTGAGCTCCGCGTGCAAGTCGAGACCTTGCGAGAAGGAGCGCCCGGCGCGGCGGTACCAGTAGCGGGCGTTGCTGGTGTCGCCTTCTTGCAGGTGCACGATGCCGTGTGCCCAGCAGCCCAGCGCCGATTCGTCGTTTTGCACAAGGTCGTGGGCCTTCTCCCATTCGGCCTTGGCAAGGTGGCGGAGGGCCGTGTCTAGTGACATGGGCTCGTTCAGAAGGCGGGGGTTGTCTTGTCGAGCATTTGCGAGCGGCATTCGAGGATGGCGCCGTCGACCGTGACCGCGACGATGGATCCGACCTCGGCCATGATGCCCACGAAGGGTGGCTGCCAAGCTTGGTGCTCCCAGACGCAGGTGAACTCGCCCTGCTGGCGCTTGGAGTAAACGCGGCCGCGGCCCGCCGCCCACTGCCGGCCCAGCGTGTCCACGGCGATGGCCACCATGTCCGGAGCGGTGGGTACGCTGCGCGCGCTGAAGGCGTTGTCTTCGATGTCCACGACGACGCCGTCGGTGCCGACGGCTACGACCAGCTTGCGCTCAGGGCGCGAGGCGCAAGCCAGAAAGGCGCGGCTCTTGGGGGTTTCCAGGCGCTGCAGTGACCAGTGGAGCGGCCAGTAGACGGCTGCGAAGGCGGCGCCGTCCACACCTCGCCCGACCACCAGAAAGCGTTCGTCGTCGATACGCGACAGCCCGGTGAGCATGGAGGCGTTGGAGACCGGCAGGGGACGTAGCCAGCGCTTGCCCACCAGCGTGAAGAGCATGGGGGGTTCGCCGCGTCGCTCGCCGACCATCACGGCCAAGTCGTCGAGATCCGTCGTGCCGGCGGAGAAGGCGACGCTAGGGTCCGGCCCCTGGACGAGCTCGCGCGCGCCGTCGCGCGAGAACTCGATGAGCTTCGCGCCCTCGGTGCCAATGAGCCAAGAGGCCGCGCCGAGCCGCTCCACGAAGCGAATGGTGTCCGGATGCGGTAGCCCGGCCGAGGGCAAATCCTGCCAGCGCGTGCCGTCCCAGAAGGTGGGACCGCGCGTGGTGAGCGCAAGAGCGTTGCCTGAGGCGTCCCAGGCGACGTTGGTGATGAGGCGATCGTCCCCGGGCGGATGGCGGATCATCCAGTTGGTTTCAACTACCAGCTCGCGCGAGCGCAGGGCCTCCATGCTGGTCACCCAGCGGCGGCTTGGCGCGGTGGAGCTGCTGCCCTCGTCAAGCTGCAGCCAGGGCAGGAGGCTGTCGGCGAATTGCTTGCCGGTCTGCGGTCGATCTTTGAGGTTGACGGAGGTGGCGCGCTGAAGCGCGAGATCCAAGGCTTGGCAGGCGGCCTCGTGCTCGCGCAGTTCGAAGGCCAAGGTGGGCACGTCGAGCAGGCTGCGGCGTGTGGGCGACTGAACGGCCATCATGGCGGCGGCGAGCGAGCGGCCTTCGAACAGGTTTTCGCCTGTCAGTACATAGAAGACCACCGCCGCCAGGCTGAACAGATCTGCCAGCGGCCCGACCCCGCCCTTCTCCTCGTATTGCTCGGGTGAAATGTAGCCGGGGGTGCCTGCGGTGGCGCCGCCCAGGGTGGCGGAGAGCCCGGACGGACGCGCGATGCCGAAATCCGAGATCTTGAAGATCTCGCTTTCGCCGGCGCCGCAGCAGAGCACGTTGCCCGGGTGGGTATCGCGGTGCACGACGCCGACGGCGTGGATCTCATCGAGGCCTCGGGCTAGGGCCTGCACTAGGCGCGCGGCACGCGAGGGATCGAACGCGAAGCCTGTCTCGCGTACCGAGTAGCGCACACGATCCTGCAGGGTGGTGCCTTCAACACCGCCGTGCACGTACTCCAGCGCTATCCACGGCAGCTCGATCTCGCGGCCAAAGGTCTTGAAGGCAAGGTGGCCGGTGTCCAGCAGGCGCACGACGAACGGAGTGGGCGGCACGCCCTCGTTCAGGCGACCGAGCGCCACCGCCTCCTTCTTGATGATGGTGAGGGCGCGCTCACCCGACTCGCGCACGATGTGCGGCTGGATGATCTTGATCACCGCCGGCCATTCGCCCTCCTGCCCCTGGCGCTTGGCCAAGTAGGCCACGGCTGTCGCACCCTCACCCAACTTGTGCTCGATGCGATAAGAGACGCCCGGGTGCAGGTCGCTTTCCAGGACCTGCCCCAAGAAGACGTCGCGCACTTCAGGGCTCTGCCGCATCGGCCTGAGCGAGACTACTCCAAACGGACGCGGGCCGCTCGGGCCTTGCGCGGACGACGTGATGCCCGCCAGGTGGGCTGGATTCAGCCGAAGAAAGCGCCAGCTGCCTGGCTCCCGACCCCCGGCTGGCCGGGTGCGGCAGCCGTCCAGGCTGCTTGGTTGTGCGAAGGCCGCGCCGCTCTCACAAGGCGAGCAGCCAGCGCAACACCCAGACGCCGAGCGCGATCGGCATGGCCAGCGCGACGAGCCCAGCCCCGACGGCGCCGATCATCACGAGCCAGTCCCCCAAGCTCCGCTCTGAGTCCGGGCCGCGGCGGTGCTGCTCGATCAACGCCAGGTTGCGCTCGTTGGCGCGAAACGCAAAGTCGAACAGATCACCAACCAGCGGAATGGCGCCCAGCACGGCGTCGAGAGTGATGTTGAAGAGCATGCGACCGAGCACCAGCTTGGGCACGCGCTCCTTCCAGGCCACGCCCAAGAGTGTCACGGCCAAAAGCGCCGTCAGCGTATCGCCGAGTTCGGGCAACAGCAGGCCCAAGATAGGATCGAGCCCAACCTTGATTTGCGTTCCTGGGATCGTGAAGGCGCCGTCGAGCAGCCGTGAAAGCCGGCTCGCCCATTCCGGCACCGATAGCGCGCCAGAAGGCAGCTCGCTGGCGGGCTTGGCGCGAGCACTCACGTTGCTGGCCTTGCGCTGTCGAGGAGCAGCGTGACGGGGCCGTCGTTCACCAGGGCGACGGCCATGTGAGTTCGAAAACGCCCCGTTTCGACACGGACTCCGTGCTTTCGGCAGGCTTCGCAGAAGGCCTCGAAGAGCGCTTGGGCGCCCACAGGCTCCATGGCGGTGCCAAAGCTTGGGCGACGGCCGCGGCTGAGGTCGCCGTAGAGCGTGAACTGCGAGACGGCCAGGAGTTGCCCCGAAACCTCGAGCAGGCTGCGATTCAGCTTGCCGGACTCGTCCTCGAAGATCCTGAGCTGGACCAGCTTCTCGGCGAGCCAGCTGGCCTCGCGCTGGCTGTCGGCTTGGCCCACGCCGACCAGCACGCACAGCCCTGGGCCGATCCGGCCTACCACTTCGCCCTGCACGGTCACGCTCGCTTCCGTCACACGCTGAACGACGGCTCGCATTACTCGGTGGCTTGCTCGTTCATGGCCGAGATGCCGCGCAGCTTGCTGGCTGGGCTGAACACGTACTCGGCTCGCGCCGGCACCGTTTCGCCGCGCTGGTGGCGGACCTGCTGGCAGCTGGCAGTCCACGAGTTGGTTGGGTAGCTGGTCAGCTTGCGGCCGCGCCGGGAGCGCTTCACGACCTTGTTGGCTTGCACCGCTACGTCACAGGCCTCGTGGGTCACGATCAGATCTGGGGTAGCCTTGAACGTCTGCGCAAACAGTGCGACGACGCCCGCCTTCGAACGCTCCACGCCGTCCAGCTTCACCTTGTCGTCGAGCAGCTCGAGCAAGCTGGCCGCGTTGTGCTGGTTTAGCGCATTTTCCAGCTTCTTCAGCACGCTGGCGGTCGAGGAGAGGTACTGCGGTTTGAGGTTCTTGGCAGTCATGCCAATGGCGCGCTCGCAGCACAGGCCGAGCTGCTGGCCGGCGCTCCCTAGCGGCAGGACGCGCCGGGCTTGGCAGCCCTCGCCGCCGCGCTCGACGATGCCGCCGGCCTCCACGCTGTCAGTGAACGAGCGATCCTGGCCCAGCTCGGGGAAGGCGCTGCAGCCAAGCTGCCACTGCGACTCGCTGCACAGGCTGAGCCCGAGTTCACTGCACGAACGGAACGCGCTCTCGACGCCCGGCTCTGCTCCCGGCCTTCGCACCACCCGAAAGGTATCGAGCCAAACAGCCTTGCCTTCCAGGGTGCCGGCCGGGATCTGTCGAAACTGCGCGCCGGGCCAGGG
>JANNWK010000802.1:0-7586 GCA_031408355.1 Myxococcales bacterium | reverse complement strand
TACCCGCGAAGATCTACCGCGCGTGGTACGCGCCGAGCGCCCACGCGAGTTGCGCGCCGTGCTGCCGCGCGAAGTGCGCGCGGAGCTGCCACGCGTGGTGCGCGCCGAGCGACCGCGCGAGGTGCGCCGCGAGGCTTCGCTGCCCCAGACAGCCGAAACCCGTGAAGTGCGGGCGAGGGAGGAGCGCCCACGGCTGGAGGGTCGCGCGCGTGAGCCGCGCCCGGCGCGACTCCGCGAGGAACCGCAGCACGAAACGCGCGAGCGCGAAGAGGAACACCGCACTCTGGAGAGCGCCCGACTCGACCTGCCGCCGGCCCGCAAGGACCCAGCTCGGCCCGAGGTCGTCGTGCCTCCTGCCCACGTCAGCGTCCCGGGCGAGGGCGAGCCCATCCGCGAGATTTTTGTCAGCGTGGGTCGCCGCGATGGCGCCAAGCCGAGTGACTTTCAGAGCTTGCTCGAGGAGAACGGCATCCCCACCGGGGAAACGGACTACATCCGGGTCCGCCACAGCCACGCCTTCGTCGGAGTGCGTAGCGACCTCATCGAGCGCGCGGTCGCAGTGCTCAATGGTGCGCAAATCGCCGGGCAGACGGCCGTTGCCGAGCCCGCCAAGCGGCGCTGACGCCAAGTATTTCCGCCGTCCGGGGTTCCCCGCCGCCAGTTCCGGAACTATCACTCTCCGGTCATGCTGAAGCGGTCCCTTGCCCTTAGCGTTCTCTGCACGGCCCACGCAGCTTTCGGTCAGACCGCGGCGAGCAGCTCGCCCACGGCAACGCCTGGTGGCGGCGCGGGAGCCACCAGCGGGGCCGCGCCCGCCGCGCCCGCGGAGCCCCAGTTGCCGTCGGTCTCCGACGAGATGCTGGACGCTCCGCCCCCGGCCGCCAACGTGCTGCAGAGCTGGCAGGACGCCTTGCGCGTGCTGCGCGCCAACTCCACCACCCTGCGCACGCTAGCGGCCCGGGTCGACATCTCTCGCGCCCAATCCAGGCAGGCGCTTGCCGGGTTTCTGCCGACGCTCAGCGGCAACGCTGGCATCACCCGCCACCTTTTGCGCGGGGAACGCAGCGTGCTTGTGCCAACGCCGCCGTTTCAGGCGACGGTCACGGTCCCCGATCCCGCCACCACCTGGAATGCTGGCCTGCAGCTGCGCGTCCCCGTGGTCGCACTTGAAACCTGGAACGACCGAGCCATCGCCGAGGCAGGTGTGGAGGTCGCTCGCTTGAACACGAAGGCCGCCGAGCGGCTCGCCATCGCCGCCGTTGCCGACGCCGTGGTCACCAGCGTGACCGCCGAGCGTTTGGCTGAAGTGAGCCGCGTGTCGCTGGAGAGTGCGCTTTCTACGCTGGATCTTTACAAGCGACGAGCAGCGCTCGGCGCTGCCAGCGCGATCGACGTGCTGCGGGGCGAACAAGAGGTTTCGCTTTCGCGCGGACAAATCATCACCGCGAACGACGGCGTCCTGCGCGCTCGCGAAGCCCTGGGAGCCGCGCTCGGCTCGGCGGACCCCTACGGCGTCACGCCCACGATCAAGCTCGACGCCCTGGCTGCCGACGCCAAGACAAGCTGCACTATCACAACGGACATCCTGGGCCGCGCCGATGTTCGAGCAGCCCAGGCATCGCTGAACGTCTCGAAGCGCAGCGCCGACGGCGTCAGCCGGCGCTACTGGCCAACCGTCGACGCAGTATCGAACCTGACCTATTGGTCGCACGAGTCCAGCACGCCGAACAACGAATCGGTGACCTGGACGGTGGGGGGCGTGCTGAACTGGACCCTTTACGATGGCGGCCTGCGCTACGGCACGCGCGAACAGCGCGCCGCCGAGGCACGCGTCGCTTCGGAACAACTGTCGGAGACCAAGCGACGGGCTCGGCTGGAGGTGACTCAGTCGTTCCGGGCCGTGCGCGCCGCCGAGGCAACCTTGAGCGTCTCCAGGAAGACCCGCGAGCTGGCCGCCGAAACGGCGCGCCTCTCCAAGGTGGCCTACCTGAGCGGGAGCGGGACGAGCTTTGACCTGGTCGACACGGCCCGACGCCAGCGCGAAGCCGAGCTCGACTACACGATCAAGGAGTTTGAGGTCCTGAGGGCCAAGATCGCCGCCTTGCTCGCCCTGGCGACCTGCGACGTCTGAATGGCAAGACGAACCCCGAGCGGTCGCGCTATGGTTTCGGCCATGCGCTCCCGCGGGCTTGTGCTCGGACTCTGGGCTCTGACGACGCTCACCTTCGTCGCCTTGATCCTCTTCGTATTTTTGAAGGTGCCGGTGGCCCAGCCCCAGTCGGGCGGGCTCGCGCAGAAGATCTTCTATTTTCACGTACCGGCGGCCTACGCCCTGTACCTAAGCGGCGCCGTCTGCTTCATCGCCAGCGCCATGTACCTGGCCGGGCCGACCGACGCGCGCGACGCTTGGGCCAAGTCCGGTGCGGAGTGCGCGGCGGTGTTCGGCTGCCTAGTGATGGTGAGCGGGCCGCTTTGGGCCAAGAAGGCCTGGGGCGTCTATTGGACTTGGGACCCACGCTTGACCACGCTGCTGCTTAGCATTCTGGTGTACGCAGCGATCGTCCTGCTTCGGACCTTCAGCGGCGGAGGCGAAGCCGAACGCAAGTTTGCGGCAGCGTTCGGGGTGCTGGGCACGGCCAACTTGCCGATCATTCACTATTCGGTCCAGAAGTGGGGCGGCAATCACCCGACCGTCATCGGCAAGGGTGGCGGTGGCCTGCAGGATCCGGCGATGACCCAGGCGCTTTTCGGTGGCTTCTTCGCCATGACCCTACTGGCGGCCCTGCTGCTGATGCTACGGGCACGGCTAGCGCAGTCGGTGTCGCAATTGGAGCGAGCCGAGGAACTGGCCCTGGATACGAACGGTTAATGCCCCAATGAAACAGACCAATTCCACCCCTTCTGTCACTCCCGAAGGTCGTTCGCAGGAGTTCGTGCCGGTCACGGGGGGGGGCGTAGAAACCACCAGCGCCGGAGCGCTCTTGATCGCCGCCTACGTTCTGATGTGGGCCATCCTCATGGGTTTCTTGCTCATGACCTTTCGCCGACAGAGCGCCGTCGACAAGCGCCTGGCCGATCTCGAGCGCTCGCGCCCGGCGCGCTCGCCCGAAGCATGACCCTCGAGCACGTCATCTTCATTCCGGGCGTGCTCCTGCTGGGTATCACCCTCGGCTTCGTGTTCGGGGCACGAGCCGTGCGCAAGGAAATGGCGCGGCTTAAAGAACGCGCCAAGAAGTAGCCACCGATCTGCGGTAGGCTCTGACGCTTTCAGCCTCGGGAGAATCGTCATGCTGAGCTTCGAGCTATCCGATGAACAAAAGGCCCTTGTGGACACCGCCAAGCGCTTCGCTCGTGAGCGCATCGCGCCTGTCGCCGCCGAATGCGACCGCGACAGCCGGTTTCCTCACGATGTATTCGTGGCGGCGCACGAACTGGGACTGGTCAACGCCACCGTGCCGCCTGAATACGGCGGGGCGGGCTTGGGCGAGCTCGAGAACGCGCTGATCGCCGAGCAGCTGGCCTGGGGTTGTACGGGGATTCAAACCAGCCTGCTCGCCAATTCGCTGGCGCTAACGCCGATCAAGCTGGGTGGTAACGAGGAGCAGAAGAAGAAGTACCTCGGCATGCTCACCGCAGGGCCCGTGTTTGCGAGCTATTGCACCACTGAACCAAGCGGCGGAAGCGACGTTGCCGGCATGCGCACCACGTTCAAACCGGACGGCGACGACTACGTCCTGAGCGGCGAAAAGTGCTGGATAACCAACGCCAGCCTGGCCTCGTTCTACGTTGTCTTCGCGACGAGTGACCCTGCCAAACGCCACCGGGGCATCGCGGCCTTCATCGTAGATCGGGAGCTTAAGGGCGTCGTGGTCGGGAAACACGAAGACAAGATGGGGCAGCGCGCCAGCGACACGGCCGCCGTCCACTTCGAAGACGTGAGAGTCCCGAAGGCGAACCTGCTGGCGCCGGAGGGTGAAGGCTTCAAGCTGGCGATGGAGACGTTCAACCAGACGCGCCCGGATATCGGAGCAATGGCGACTGGGCTCATGCAGCGCTGCCTCGACGAATCGGTCGCCTACGCCAAGGATCGCAAGGCCTTCGGCGTGCCGATTGCCGAGCATCAGCTGGTGCAGGCCATGCTGGCTGAGATGGCCATCGGCGCAGAAGCCACGCGGCTCCTCTACCAGAAGGCCGCTTGGAACCTCGACAACGGTGTGCGCGACCCGATCGTGTCGAGCTTTGCCAAGGCCTACGGCGCAGACCGCGCGATGCAGTCGGCTATCGACGCGGTGCAGGTTTTCGGCGGCAACGGCTATGTGAAGGACTATCCCGTCGAGAAGCTCATGCGCGACGCGAAAGTCCTGCAGATCTACGAAGGCACCAGCCAAATCCAGCGGCTAGTCATCGCGCGCGCCTTGATCAAGTAAGGGCTAGCGCGCGCCGATGAATACGCCGGCGTGATTGGCTTGGCTGATTTTGGCGCGAAGGCTCGCCTCACGCGCATCAAGCAGCTCGCCTCGCTCGCCGCGACGCCGCCGGTTCTTGAGGAACGAGAGTTCGATCAGCGCCAGCTGTTTCTTGCGACTTTCGCCGTAGCCCTTGGGGCTGTTCACCAGTGAAACCAGGTTCCAGAGCGGCACCAGCATCCAATAGCTTACGGTGCGCTCAAGCTCCTTCGGATGCAGCAACTTGCCGGCTTCACCGATCAGCCCCTTGAGCACGATAGCGCGGTCGCGCACCGCTAGCGCCACGATCACCGCGAAGAACAGCCCGTTGAACGTCCAGAAAATCAGTAACTTTGCGACCACGCCGCTGCCGTCGTTGTAGAGGAACGTGACGAGATAGTTGTGGAGGAAATGGAGCCCCACGGCCGCGCACCAGCCGCCAATCGGGGCAAATAGCTTGGTCAAGGCGCTGCTACTCTCGCAGGCAATCCCAATCCCCAGCCCGGTCATCGCGGTGAAGGAGGCGTGGCCGAGCCCCGCCATCACCGTGCGCAGCACGAACACCTGGAAGAAGGCCTCACCACCGTGCTGATTGCCCGCGCTGGCGATGTAGAGCACGTCCTCGGTCATGGTGAAGCCCAGCCCGATAACGCCACCGTAAATGGCGCCGTCCAGCGCGCCGTCGATCTCGCGCACCCACAAGGCCGAGATCGCCCACAGCACCAAAAGGCCGAACCCCTTCGTGCTCTCTTCAACCAGCGGGGCCACAAACGACGCCGTCGATGCGTCCACGAGCGCCGCCTGTCCGGCCCCCAAGCTGGCCCGAAGCACGCCCTCGCCCAGCCCGTTGCCGACAATGGCGGTCAGGGTACTGACGACGGCCCCCCAGAAGAACGCGACCGAAAGTAGCCAGAACGGCTCCGGTTCGTAGCGGTCGCTGCCCCGGATGATCAGGAAATAGAGGAAGATCGTCGGCGCGACGACCAAAAACGCCAACAAGGCCAGCACCCTCGGAAAGCTACCAGGTCGGGCCAGGGCGCCCAAGTATGCTAAGACGCGGGCTGCAGGAATTTCCGCGTGTTTGGGTTCTCTTTCAGCGAACTTCTAGTGATTTCCCTGGTGACGTTGGTGGCCGTCGGGCCGCAAAAGTTACCCGGGATGCTCAAGACCATGGGTCAGTGGATGCGCAAGCTCCGCAAGATGACCACGGATGTGCGCCAGCAAACCGGCATCGACGAGATGCTGCGCGCTGAGGGCATCCAGATCTCCGAGCTGAGGAGCCTGATGCGCGGCCCGCACGCGGCGCCTGCGCCAGTCGCTAGCCCCGCCCCCATGGTCCCCGCCCGACCGTACGAAGACCCGTACGCGAACCTGGAGCCCGATCCGACCCGGGAGTATCCGCCCGAAGGTGCGGACGCGTACCACGCACTGCCCGACGATCTCTTGGCGTCGGCCAACGCGGCCCCTCCCCCCGCGGAACCTGCGCCCGAGCCGGTGCTGTCTGCGCCCGAGCCGGTGCTGCCTGCGCCCGAACCGGTGCTGCCTGCGCCCGAACCGGTGCTGACTGCGCCCGAACCGGTGCTGCCTGCGGCCGCGACGACGCCCGTTGTCGCCGTGCCCGCCGCCGAACCCGTCGCAGCGCCCGCACCCGCGGCGCCGCGGCGCTCGGTGCCGCCCGCTCCTCCGTCCCGCGCTTCGATGCCTCCGCCGCCTTCGTCACGATCGGCCTCGTCGGCCCTTCCGCCCGCTGCGCCATCGCGGCCATCGGCGGCCCCCCCACAGGCTCCGCGCCGATCCCTGCCTCCCCGTCCCGAACCCAGCAAACCGGCTCCCAAAGCCGGCGAGTCGGTGACCGAGGCAGCAGCGGCTCCAACCGCGCCGAGCGCGCCGAGCGCAACGGGTGTCACCGGTAATGGCTGACGCCGACGTCAAGAGCGAGCCCGTCGCCGCGGATGACGAAGGGGCGATGACGCTGTGGGAGCACCTTGAAGAGCTCCGCGGGCGGATCGTGCGGATGGCGCTGGCCTTCCTTGTCGGCAGCGTAACCTGCTGGATCTACAAGGAGAAGCTGCTCACGTGGCTGACTCTCCCGTTCCTGACAGCCTGGAAGCTTGGCAAACACAGCGACACCGCTTCGCTCCATTTCGGAGCCCCGGCCGCGCTGTTCATTTCCTACGTGCGGCTCTCGGCGCTGGCAGGCTTTCTCTTCGCCCTGCCGATCATCCTGTATCAGCTGTGGGCGTTCATCGCCCCGGGCCTGTACTCGCGGGAAAAACGCTTCGCTATCCCGTTCGTGTTGTCTTCCTGCTTGCTGTTCTTAGGCGGCGGGTATTTCGGTTGGGCCGTGGCCTTTCCGGCTGCGTTTCAGTTCCTGCTGGGCTTCGGCGACACGTTGCCTTCCGGCGTCGAAATGAAGCCGACGGTGATGATCGGCGACTACATCCAGTTCGTCACGCATATGTTCGTGGCCTTCGGCGCGGCCGCAGAGTTGCCGGTCGTGACCTTCTTCCTGACCGTCGCCGGCGTCATCACCCACCGCCACCTGATCAAGTTCTTTCGCTACTTCATCGTGGTCGCGTTCATCATCGCCGCCATCATCACGCCCCCTGATCCGCTCAGCCAAATCATGCTGGCAGTGCCGCTGATTGGCCTGTACGGCGTCTCCATCGTCATCTCTTGGCTCTTCACGCGCAATCGCGAGCGAGCGGCGGCCAAAGAGGCCGCCAAAGAAGCCAAGGAAGCAGCGAAGAGCAAGGTCGCCAGCTAGGCCGGGCTCACTCGCGGGCGTACGGCTCGCCCCGCAAGATGCTGAAGGAACGATAGAGCTGTTCCAGGAGCAGGATACGCGCGAGGCGATGAGGCAGGGTCAGACTCGAAAGGCTGATGCGCGCCGTGGCCGAGCGCGAGAGCTCCTTGGGAATACCGTCAGCGTCCCCAATCACGAACGCGACCACGCCCTTGCCGGTGCTACCCCAACGTTCGAGCCTTCGCGATAGTTCGGTGCTGCTCACCGCGTCGCCATCTACCTCGAGCGCAATCAGCGTGGCGCCCTCGGGAACCGCGGCCGAAAGCTCCTTAGCGGAGCGCACCTCGATCTCGTCGCACTTCGTGTAGCGCCGGATGCGCCCTAGGTAGTCGTCG